>JAZRCV010000041.1:0-6916 GCA_045659925.1 Faecousia sp. | reverse complement strand
GCAACGGGCATATCCGAGGTGTTGGCGATGAGAACGGTACGCTCCATCAGTGAGGAACCGGTCTTCGGGTCCTTCAGTTCGGGGAATTCGTTCAGAACGTCGGTCATTTCGTTGCCGCGTTCGCCGCAGCCGATGTAGACCACGATGTCAGCATCTGCCCACTTGGCCAGCTGATGCTGGATGACGGTCTTGCCGCTGCCGAAGGGGCCGGGAACTGCTGCCACACCGCCCTTGGCGATGGGGAACAGGGCGTCAACCACGCGCTGACCGGTGACCAGAGGCATTTCCGGAGCCATCTTCTGCTTATAGGGACGGCCGGAACGCACGGGCCACTTCTGCATCAGGGTCAGGGGCTTTTCACCCTTGTCGGTGGCAATGACGGCCACCGTCTGTTCTACGGTGTAGTCACCCTCTGCAATGGCCTTCACGGTGCCCTTGACACCGTAGGGGACCATGATGCGGTGCACCACAACGGGGGTCTCCTGCACGGTACCGATGATGTCGCCGGCTTCTACTTTGGCACCCACCTTCACAGTGGGCACAAAGTGCCATACCAGATCCCGCTTCAGGGCAGGAACTTCTACGCCGCGCTTCAGGAGGTTGCTGTCGGAAACTTTCATGATGTCATCCAGCGGGCGCTGGATGCCGTCGTAAATACTCTTAATGAGACCGGGGCCCAGCTCAACGCTCAGGGGCATACCGGTAGATACCACGGGTTCGCCCGGGCCAAGGCCGGAGGTTTCCTCGTAGACCTGTACCGATGCACGGTCGCCGTGTACTTCGATGATCTCGCCAATCAGGCGCTGACTGCTGACGCGCACCACGTCAAACATATTGGCATCACGCATGCCCTCTGCAATAACCAGAGGACCGGCGACTTTCTTGATAATGCCTTCACTCATTTCAGATCATCACCCACCTTTCTAAGATTCATTATTAAAGATAATATCGGAGCCAACCGCCTGTTCGACGGATTTCTTTACCTGTGCAATGCCCTTGCCCGTATTCCCGTAGATGCCGGGGATCAGGATGATGGCGGGGAGCAGCCGCTCCCGGTAAAGATCCAGCTCTTCGTCCAGCTTGGCCGCGAGGGCCTCGGTGATATAGATGACGGCATGGGAACCGTCTACAAGTTTTTTCAGGGTAGCCTTTGCTTCTTCCGGGCTGCTGACGGGGAAGGTATCCAGACCCAGCGCGGCGAAGCCGTAAATGCTGTCGTAATCGCCGATGACTGCTGCTTTATACATACATTTCCCTCATTCTTTCCCGGATGATGCTTTCAGGAAGGTTATTGAGCTTTCCGGACAGCACCACGCGTGCGCATTTGATTTCGTTCTCTCTGGCCAGAATGAAGGCAGCCAGAGGACCCACGGTAAACGGATTGGTTTTCTGGGGCTGCAGATAGCGGATGATCAGATTGTCGCACCAGCGCTCAAAGGCGGCAGGGGATTCCTGCAGGGCGGCAGCGGCCTCCTGATAATCGCTCTGGGCAAGATACTCCACAACAGCCTCGAATCCTGCCACAGCGGCATGTGCCAGCGCGTCGGTATCCAGGGTGGGGCAGGGAGCCAGTGCTCTGCGGACAAAGTCCAGAGACTTGCCGGTCTGACCGCTTCTGACTGCGATCTTGATGTTGGCTGCCACCACGGTGCGAAGGGCATATTCCCGCAGCACCTCGTTGCCGGTGGCCTTGCCTGCGGCAAGCATATCTTCCAGTGCGGCCCGGTCCAGAATGATGTCGCAAAGCTGACCGTCACCGGTCTGGGTCAGGACATCGTAGGCTTCCTGACCGGCAGTGGCCATGCGGCCGGGAAGGACTCCAAATTCCTTTGCCCGCACATGGGCAAGTAATTCCTGTGCATCCAGACGGCCGCCATTGAGGAACAGCCGTTCCGGCGGCAGGGTGGAATTGGTATAGATGAGCTTGATGGCAGCTTTCAGGTTGTGGAAATCATCGGCGATGCGCATCACATCGAATACCGACATATCCTCCACCATTTCCCCGATCAGCTCCCAGGTCTTTTTCTTTTCCGCGGCCAGCAGTGCTTCCGCGTCGGTGTAATCCTCAGAGCCGCCCCAACCCTTGTCTGCAAGGAAGCGCAGGGCTTCATCATAGGTCTTGCAGGCGATGAGCTGCTCCATCATGGGAGCGGAGAACAGGGTAAGCTCTTTGCAGCGGATTCTTGCTACCTCGTAGGTATAATCCTTTTGAAACATGGTTTATGCCTCCTTTTGCGGTGATCTGTCAGGAAAACAGCTGAGCGCGGACGATGTCCTGAAGACGCTCTTTTTCTGCTTCAAACAGGGCCTCAAAGGAGCAGTTTTCTTCGATTCCACCATAGGCGAGGATAAATCCGCCCTTGATTTCCCGGGGTTCTTCGGAAAGAACCAGGGTGCCGCCCTTGGCTTCGCCGATCTCGTTGAGTTTCCGGGGGAAGTAGGCGGGCAGCCGGGCAAGGTCTTCGCCCGACAGGTACATCACACCATTGCCGCTGCGGGCATTGCGCTCCGCCATTTTGCCAAGGAGAACAAAGTAGTCGATGTTCTGCTGGTGCAGGAGCTTGTCCATGGCCTTCTCGATGACCTCGCGGATCATTTCCTGCTTGGCGGCAAGGATGCGGTTTTTGCGCTGCATCTGAGCGCTGGATTCTGCGCGGGCCAGAAGGTCACTTCGCAGGGCAGCGCAGTCAGCGCCGGATTTTGCGGTGATCTCACCGCAGGCAGTCTTGGCATCGGCAAGAATGACGGCGCATTCTTCGTCCGCCTTTGCCAGAATGTCGGCGGAAGCTTCCGTTGCTTCCAGCTCGATCTGGCTGATGATTTTTTCTAATCCTGTCATATTCATCCCCTTTTCTTAGGTTCGGGTATGATAGGGATCAGATGTTGACAACGGCGAGGATGGAAACCAGCAGAGCCAGGATGGCGTAGGTCTCGACCATTGCCGGCAGGATCATGGCCTTGCCGAATTCGTCGGGCTTCTTGGCAACAACACCGATACTTGCAACAGCGGTCTTGCACTGCATATAAGCGGACAGCAGGCCAACGATTGCCATGGGCAGGCAGGCTACCAGGTAAGCCAGGCCTTCAGCGGTGGTCAGTTCACGAATGCCGCCGCCAAGGATGCCCATGTTGGACAGAGCGATGAAGGCGATGAGCAGGCCATAAATGCCCTGGGTGCCGGGGAGAAGCTGGAGAATCAGAACCTTGCCGAACTTTTCGGGATCTTCCGCAATGACGCCAGCGGCTGCGCGGCCGGTGATGCCGACGCCGATGGCAGAGCCGATGCCGGCCAGAAGTGCGCTAAGAGCAGCACCGAGAATACCGTATACAACACCAGTAGTAATCATAATTATTTTTCCTCCGTGATAGTAATATATTTTGTGGATGCGCTGAAGGGCTTGAAGGCAGAGCCGCCGCCCTCATAGAATTTACCGAAGAACTCCACGAACTGGAGACGGTTGGTGTGGACATAAGCACCCAGCACGTTGATGGCCAGGTTCAGGGTATGGCCGAGGATGAACACCAGCGTAAAGGCAATGGCGCCCACCACACCGCTGCCCACCATGGCGCCCATCTGGTTGATGACCGTGGCAATAACGCCGGTGGCCAGACCCAGAGCCAGCAGACGGGAGTAGGACAGCACATCGCTGAGCCAGCTGGTGGCACCGTAGAGCTCATAGGCACCCAGTGCCAGACGCACGCCAAAGTTCTTGGTGGTACGCTTGGAGAATACCACGATGCCCAGTGCGCCTGCAATGGTGAACACTGTGGCGATGGTATTCACCACCGGCGGGAAAGCGATGTTCATCTGAGAGATGGAGCGGAACAGCTCACTGGGCAGGAGCATGAAGATCAGGCCCAGCAGCAGAAGGAACCAGACCACGACTTCGCAGAAGAAGTCGGCGACCTGACCGTTTTTCAGCTGCACATAGCCCTTGATGCCAAGGCCCAGGAATAGATGGAGGATACCAAACAGGAAGCAGAAGATCAGCATCCGCATGGGATCATCCAGCGGTGCCATCCACACAGGTGGGATGACGAAGGTTTTGCCGAAGAAATGCTCGGCAATGACGGTGGCAGCATCACCAAAGTAGCTGCCGAACATAATGCCCCAGAAGGTGGTGGAAATGCCGCAGTAGATGAACATGGTCATCATCTGCTTCATGCCCGGGGCCATATTGCGGTATTTTTTTACCAGGAAGAAGCAGCCCAGGGCCATGATGAGGCCGTATGCTGCATCAGAGAGCATCAGGCCAAACAGGAAATAGTAGCAGATGGCCATGATGGAGGTGGGGTCGATCTCCCCCTTTTTGGGCAGACCGAAGGAGGCGAGCACGCCTTCCGTGGGAGCGGCAAAGGCATTGTTCTTCAGAAGCACGGGGGCTTCCTCCTCCTCGGGGATGTCTTCCAGCTCTGCCACGCAGTCGAAGCGCTCCAGCAGACCCTGCTGCAGGGTTTCGGCCTCATGGGCGGGCACATAACCGTTGAGGAAGAAGACATGATTGGATTGGAGCAGGCCGCCAAGCACTTCGTACTTGTCGGCGCGCATTGCGTAGTAGTCGTGGAGCAGTTCCAGCTCCCGGCGGCTTTCGCCAAATTCGGTCAGCTGCTTCCGGGCCGCTTCGGCCTGGGCGCTCGATTCGTCGATCTGCGCGGTGAGCTGGGCATTGTATTGTGCGGGGGTCAGGGATGTCTGCAGGGAGGCACGGGAGAAACCGTTCTGCCGCAGGGCATCCTCCAAAAGATCCGCCTGTGCCTGAGGACACACGGCAAACAGACAGGTCTGCTCTGCATCAGCGCTGATGATCTCAATGGAATAGGCTTCCAGCTCCGGTCTGGTCTGGGCCAGCATCGCGCATACTTCCTCCAGGGTGAGGGACTGCGGAATACTGCCGATCATGGCCCGGGCAGCCCTGGTTCCCTGATAATTCATGGGAAGGTCCAGATCGAGCCAGGGGCCAAGGGTATCGCGCTGCACCTCCAGCCGGAGGACATTGGCTTCCTGCTCCGCAATGGTGCGATTCAGGGTGAGGATCGTCTCTGCCTTTTCCAGGGCGGCTTCACTGCCTGCCTCTATGGCGCTGTAGTCTGCCAGCTTTACCTGGCGCTTGCCTTCAAAGGAGGAAAGAAGTCCCTTCTTTTCCGGGGCGTAGCTGTTGAGGATCTTCAGAGCCTGCTGGGCAGTCTGTGCCCGCTTGTCAAAGGCGGTGCGCTGTGCAGCGGTGTCTGTGCGGCGGAAAATATCCGCATCCTCCTCTTTACAGGTCTGCACATTGCCCTTTCTCTGCAGATATTCAAGGATTTGTTTTCGGTTGTTTTTTAGTGCACAAATGTGTATTTTTTTCATTTGCAACACTGCCATGTTGGAATCACCCTCTTTGCTATCGGTTGCTTCCGGGTAAGTGCCGGAAGGATCAGCTCATTGCGGCGATGACTGCCCCAATGGCTTTTGCTTCATTCTTTGCGCTTTGGCGGCGCAGAGTATCGATCTCGCTCGTCACGCTGTCATAGGCTGCAGCGGCGGCTGCTTTTGCATCCTCTTCGGCGGTATGGCGGGCGGCGGAGAGTTTTTTGGCGGCGTTTTCGCGGGCTTCGGCGATCATTGCCTCTGCCTGTGCGTTGGCCTCGGAGCGCTTTGCGTCGGCCTGGGCACGGGCGGACTTGATGGCCTGCTCTGCGTTCAGCTCTGCCTGACGGATTGCTTCCATGGTCTGTTTTGCCATAATGAAGAACATTCCTTTCTGGATAGTCGGCGGGGTTTGGGTTGCCCGCCGCAGGGAAATGGCGGCACTCACCATCCTTCCTGAAGTATAAAATAAATTGCCGGGGACTGCGCTTGAAACAGAGAGCCGGAAGAGAACCCAGTGCCGAAGCAGGGACGGAAAACCGTTATTTTCGGCAAAAAATACGGGTTCCCAATCCTTCCCATTCTACTGTTTATCATATGTCAGTATATCGTTATGGGTAGGAAAAATCAAGAAGACCGGCAGGAGGGAAATGGGGCTTTGGCTTTTATTATTTGTCGAATCCCACAAAAAAATAAATGGGATACCAAATGAAGGGGCATATTTATATAAATAAAAAGAAACTGAATCATTTTGCTGATTACTTATATATAATCCTGCGATTCCTGATAAAATGTGAACTTTTCACATATAAACAGGAGAGCTTGGAAACACAACATATCAAAGAGTCCCCTCTTTGCGGGGATGAGGAAAAAACGATGCTGCGTCAAATGATGCCAATCCGGGCGAGCCTTTGAAGAGGAAGATCAATTGATATATTCACATCGTTTGAAATTCCCAGAGAGATTACTGGCAAATGAAGGAAGAAAGATATGGTGACTTTGGGTGTTTTTTGAAATTTTTGAAAACAAAGATTCATTTTGAGAAGGTGTATGGGTGGTCTGCCTTCAAAGAGTGGGCGGAGGTGAAAGGGATATCCCTTTACCAGAAAAAGAAAATTTTTGTAGAGATGCACAAAGAGTGGTTTAAAAAAAGTAACTTGCTCGGCTGAATGCGCAAAACTGTGCGGTGAAAGGAAAAAACAAATAATTTGCGAACAAAAGACAAGTTTTGATGCTGTTTTTGCCGTTGGCTGCGATAATGAATAATCTTTCCGAAGCGCTTTCATTCGGACGTTTATCCCCTTTGGCACGCCTGTCATCCTACATCAACTGCGGCAGAGCACAAAGCCGGGCGCGGGTTTGATGTGCAGTTTATTATGCCAACGGCATTTACAGTCCGTCTGCTGTATTGGATGATACAAAGCATATTGCAATTTCTGACGGATATTACTATAATCAAAATATAAATAAGAGGCAGCAGTGTTTTGGGAGGAAAGGGTATGAAAAAGAGCGTTTTTTGTTTTATACTTGCTGTTTTGATGGTCGTTATGGTGTTGCCTCTGGGCAATG
>JAZRCV010000040.1:0-6869 GCA_045659925.1 Faecousia sp. | reverse complement strand
CGGGAGCTGATTCCATAGCCATCAAGCCGCAGCGCCTCCACTGCCTTCCAAACGGCAGTGCGGGAGATATGCAGCTCATTTGCAATTTTTTGCCCAGAAATGGGCTCTTTTGCCTGCCGCAGCAGGCTTAGTACATCCAGTTTCGTCATATTTGATCTCTTAAATCAGGAAGATGGCTGCCAGAATGCAGCCCCCTGCCACAAGGCCCAGAATCAAAAATACCTTCCATGCAGCATTGTCAGCATCATCTTCCGGTTCCGGATCGATATCCGCCTCTGCTTCCTGGCTCATGTATTCCTCATAAGCCTCCATCAGATCCTCTTCTTCGATGGGCTGGAGGGGTTGGGACAGCAGCATGAGGCAGCGCTTTGCCACAGGCAGATCTCTTCGGTTTACATAAATATCCCCCGGAATCTCCAATTCCGGATCAAGCCGGACATAGTTTCCATTATCGTCCTGTAAATAGCTGGCAACACCTGCCCGCTGCAGAAGCTCCTGCACTTCCCAGGCGTTTTCTGCCTCGGTGGTGGTCAGAAGCACCGGCTCAAATGCCGGTTCCTTCGGCAGTTCCTCCACAAGGGCCGTGCCGCATTCGCTGCAGATGGAAAAACCTTCCCGATACTCACTTTTACATTTCGGACACCACATATTGTCACTTCCCTTCCCCACTACTTTGCCACAAATTGGGCACAATGTCAAACTGTTTTACGCGCATTGCTTTTTATTTCACAATATGCTATGATACTTGCGTAAAAACAAAGAAAAAGACAGATACAGGAGGCATTTTCATGCGTGTCATCGTAACCGTTTACGGCCTTGACCGGGTCGGCATTATTTTTGGCGTCTGCAAGCTTCTGGCCCAGGCCAATGTCAATGTTCTGGATATCAGCCAGACCGTTATGCAGGAATTCTTTACCATGACCATGCTGGCAGATATGTCTGCCGCAACCCAGGATATGGTCGCACTCCGTGAGCAGCTCAACGAGCTGGGCAAGGAGCTGGGCGTATCCATCCGCATCCAGAGTGAGGAGATCTTCACTGCCATGCATACCGTCTGAGGAGGCTGCCATGCTTACCAATGCTGAAATCATGCAAACGGTTGATATGCTCGACCATCAGAAATTAGATATCCGTACCATCACCATGGGCATTTCCCTGCGGGATTGCGCTGATTCCGATCCCAAGCGCTGCGCAGACAAGATCTACGACAAGATCTGCCGCCGGGCAGAGCATCTGGTTTCCACCGGCTGCGCCATTGAAGCAGAGCTGGGTATCCCCATCGTAAACAAGCGCATTTCCGTCACTCCCATTGCGCTGGTGGCAGAAAGCTGCCAGTGTGACAGCTATGTGCCCTTCGCCATTGCCATGGACAAGGCTGCCGCCCAGTGCGGTGTGAACTTCATCGGCGGTTTCTCCGCCCTCATCCACAAGGGCATGACCCACGGCGATGAAATTCTGCTCTCCTCCATTCCCGAAGCGCTGGCCGTTACCAATGCAGTATGTTCTTCCGTGAATGTGGCCACCACCCGGGCAGGCATCAACATGAATGCTGTGCGCCGTATGGGCCAGATCATCAAGGAAGCCGCTGCCCTCACCGCTGACCGGGATGGCATCGGCTGCGCCAAGCTGGTGGTATTTGCCAATGCTGTGGAGGACAACCCCTTCATGGCAGGCGCATTCCACGGTGTGGGCGAGCCGGAATGCGAGATCAATGTGGGCGTTTCCGGCCCCGGCGTGGTACATCATGCCCTGCAGGCCGTTCGGGGCAAGCCCTTTGACGAAGTGGCGGAGACCATCAAGCGCACCGCTTTCCGCATCACCCGTATCGGTCAGTTAGTTGCCCAGGAAGCCGCAAGACGGCTGAATGTGCCCTATGGCATTGTTGACCTCTCTCTGGCACCCACCCCCGCTGTGGGTGACAGTGTTGCCCGTATCTTGGAGGAAATGGGTCTGGAGACCTGCGGTACCCATGGTACCACCGCAGCCCTTGCCCTGCTGAACGACGCGGTGAAAAAGGGCGGCGTCATGGCCTCTGGCCATGTGGGCGGCCTTTCCGGTGCATTCATCCCGGTTTCCGAGGACGAAGGCATGATCGCAGCAGCCCGCTGCGGCACCCTGACCCTGGATAAGCTGGAGGCCATGACCTGCGTATGCTCCGTAGGTCTTGACATGATCGCCGTTCCCGGCGATACCTCCGCTGAGACCATCTCTGCAATCATTGCCGATGAAGCAGCCATCGGTATGGTGAATAACAAAACCACAGCCGTCCGCATCATTCCCGCCCCCGGTAAGGTGGTGGGTGATGAGGTGGAATTTGGCGGTCTTCTGGGTTCTGCCCCGGTCATGCCGGTGCATCAGCCCTCTGCCGCTGATTTCATTGCCCGCGGTGGCCGCATCCCCGCACCCCTGCACAGCCTCCGCAACTAAGAGAAAAAAGAAAGGATATCATGTTATGAACAACAAACCCGCTCCGAAAGCCATAGCGCTTCTTCCCATCGCAGTGTTCCTGGTCCTGTACCTGGGCCTGGGCATCCTGTTCGAGTATGTGCTGAAAATCCCCATGGGCTTCTATCAGATCCCCATCGTGGTGGCCTTCCTGGCTGCCATCCTGGTAGCCTGCCTGCAGAACCGCAGTGTCTCCTTTGACGACAAATTGGACCTGATGGCCAAAGGCGTTGGTGACAAGAACATCATGACCATGATCCTGATCTTCCTTGCCGCCGGTCTCTTCGTTGGCGTCACCGGCCGCTCCAGCGCCGAAGCCGCTGCCTACTTCCTGCTGAGCGTTGCTCCTGCCAAGCTGGCCGTAGCCGTTCTGTTCGTTGTCTCCTGCTTCATTTCCGTGGCCATGGGCACCTCCGTGGGCACCATCACCCTGATCGCTCCCATTGCTGTGGCAGTCAGCGCCGAATCCGGCTTTGGCCTGCCCCTGTGCATCGCTTCCGTTATGGGCGGTGCCATGTTCGGCGACAACCTGTCCTTCATCTCCGATACCACCATCGCTGCCTGCTCCACCCAGGGCGTTGGCATGAGAGAAAAGTTCCGCGCCAACTTTAAGATCGCTCTGCCCGCAGCCCTTGTTACTCTGGTGCTGCTCATTGTCATTTCCCTCAGCACTGATGTTGCCACTGTTCCTTCCGGCGACCATAATCTGATTCTCCTGATCCCCTATGTGCTGGTTCTCATCGGCGGCGTTGCAGGCCTGAATGTATTCCTTGTTCTTCTGGTTGGCATCGTCACCGGCGCCATCATCACTCTGGTCACCGGTCAGATGACCGCCATGGAAGTTCTGTCCGGCATGGGCGGCGGCGCCTCTGGCATGTTCGAGACCATCCTCGTTACCATTCTGGTTTCCGCTCTGTGCGGCATGATCCGTGCCTACGGCGGCTTTGAAAGCATTCTGGGCTTCATCCGCCGCACCTTCAAGGGCAGCCGCGGCGGTCAGCTGGGCATCGGCCTGCTGGTCGGCCTGATGGACATCGCCACCGCCAACAACACCGTTGCCATCGTTATGGCAGGCCCCATCGCCAAGGAAGTCAGCGACGAATACGGCATTGCCGGCCGCAAGTCCGCTTCCCTGCTGGATACCTTCTCCTGTGTATTCCAGGGCATCATCCCCTACGGCGCACAGATGCTGGTTGCCATTTCCGCCTGCACCACTCTGGGCTACACCATCTCTGCCTTTGAGATCATCCCCCTGCTGTTCTATCCGTTCATCCTGTGCCTCTTCAGCCTGCTGTTCATCGCGCTGGATCGCAAATAAGATGATCGTTTGAAACCAAACACCGCTCGATGTTTCATCGGGCGGTGTTTTTTCGTTTGATGCTTCAATTTTCCATCTGCTGTCCAAGGAAGGAGGCCACGGTCTGGGCCAGCTTCTGCTCGGATTCATCGGGAGTCTTGCCGGATTCGTCCATCAGAAGCATCACGCAGCCCATGAGATCGCCGCTGGCGATGATGGGGGCTGCCACACCAAGATGGTACTGCTCCACTTCCTCCGCCACCTGTAGCTTTGCACTGCCGGGGGTATAGCGGTAGCTTTTGCGCTGCTCCATGAGCTGCGCCAGCTCATGAGAGTTGGTCTTGTCCAAAAGATCCCGCTTGGGAGCGCCTGCCAAAGCGATGATGCTGTCCCGGTCCGATACCGCGGCAATACATCCGGTGTTCTTCCCAATGGAGTCGCAAATATGGCTGGCGAAATCCTGCAGATCACTCATGGGAGAATACTTCTTAAAAATAACCACCCCATCCCGCACCGTTTAGATCTCCAGCGGCTCTCCCTCCCGGATACGCAGGGTTCGGCGGATCTCCTTGGGAATCACCACACGACCCAGATCGTCAATTCTTCGCACAATTCCCGTTGCTTTCATATATCTTTCTCCTTTTTACATATTGGGAACAGCTCCAAAACCGTTCCTCAAGACTTTTTCAAATTACGGTGCTATTATCTGTAAAAGCGAGAAGATTATACTGGCCGATTTACTTTTTGCCATGCCCATGCTATGATAAACAAAAGAGGTGAGCCAATTGAAAATCGCTGAAATCGAAAAGAAAATAGAACAAGGATACTTTTCCGAGCTACTATTTATTGAATTTCAAACTGCATTGAAGCGTGTTCCCAAAAAAATGCGCTGTCAGCATTGCTATACATCTGCCTATTATTTAAAAGATAAACGACCCAAGGACGGAATCCGGCTGATTCAATTTGGGCTTGACACCTTTGAATCTGACTGGGTAGATAAAATGCGCGCCTACCAGAATCTCGGCGGAATACATAAATCCTGTCAAGACTATGAAGCAGCAAAATCAGCCTATGAAAAGGCTTTAGCCGTTATCCCAGACGAGCAAAAGGATGCTTATACGCCCAATCTTTCCATGGATATCCTCCAGGCAGAACTTCATCGTGCCAATTTTGAATATACGGAATATATTTCCGAACTCTATCAGGCAATCATAAGAGCCGACTCTTTTTCATCCGAGTTCAGGAGATTTCGGTTCTATCGTAATATAACAGAAATGATTCTTGCAAAGAAAAGCGGTAATACCTCAAAGCAAAAAGAGGCTTATCAAGCCGCTATCCTTGCCCTTGATGGCGATAAACTGACCGGCATGGATTTATTGCTGCGTCGTCACAAATATAAAGATGAAGCGCACGCCACAAAACAAGCGTTAACATTTCTAAAGAGGAATGCCCATATTGCAAAATAAGACAGTCTGGGTACTATCCCAATGTATAACTTGACGATCATTGTGCTTAAGCCAAATCGCCATAGATATATTAAAACAGCTTTGAAAGGAGGCATACCGTGGACAGAAAGCTTCAAATCCTGCGGCAGTATTTTGGATATGACGCCTTTCGGGGTGGACAGGAAAAGCTGATTGACGCACAGCTTCTCGGACGGGATGCCTTTGGCGTAATGCCCACCGGGGGTGGAAAAAGCCTTTGCTATCAGATCCCCGCACTGCTGCTTCCGGGCATCAGCCTTGTGATCTCGCCCCTCATCAGCCTGATGCAGGATCAGGTGCAGGCGCTGTGCACTGCGGGAATTCCCGCCGCCTATCTCAACAGTACCCTGAGCTTGGCACAGCAATGGCAGGTCTACCGGAATCTGGAACTTGGCAAATACAAGATCGTATACATCGCGCCGGAACGGCTGCTGACGGAGGGGTTTATATCCACTGCACAGAGGCTGGATATTTCCCTGGTCACAGTGGATGAGGCCCACTGCATCTCTCAGTGGGGACAGGATTTCCGCCCAAGCTATCTGAAAATTCTGGAATTCTTAGAAAAGCTGCCGAAGCGTCCCACTATCAGCGCCTTTACCGCCACAGCAACCCCTGCAGTTCAGGAGGATATCGTAAGGATCTTAGGTCTTCAGAACCCGGTGCAGGTGATCACCGGCTTTGACCGGCCGAACCTGTATTTTTCCGTCCATGTCCCGGATGATAAAAAGTTGGAGCTGCTATCCCTTCTTGCCCAGCGCAAAGAGAAAAGCGGCATCGTCTACTGCGCCACCCGCAAGGCGGTGGAAGAAATCTGTAGTTTTTTACAGGAAAAGCGCTTTGCCGCCACCCGGTATCACGCAGGTCTGAGCGATGAAGAGCGCAGGCAAAATCAGGAGGAATTCCTCTGCGACCAAAAAACCGTCATGGTGGCCACCAATGCCTTTGGCATGGGCATTGATAAATCCAATGTGTCTTACGTGATCCATTACAATATGCCCCAGAGTCTGGAAAGCTACTATCAGGAGGCAGGCCGTGCCGGACGGGACGGGGAAAAGGCGGATTGTGTGCTTTTGTTCAGCAAGAAGGACATCGGAACCGCCCATTTTCTCATTCGCAAGACCTTTGAGGAAAGTGAGCTTCCCGATGAGGAAAAGCAGCGAAATATGGAGCAGGATCTGAAACGATTGTACAAAATGATCGACTACTGCCAGACCCCCGGCTGTCTGCGCCTGTTCCTCCTGTCCTATTTGCGGATCCGCCTGGCTACCCAGATCGGCTCTTCTCTGATGGGGGTGCTGTATATTCTGGATGAGCCGTCCATCGGACTGCATCAGCGGGATAACGATAAGCTTCTGCTGACACTGAAGCAGCTGCGGGATCTGGGCAATACGCTGATCGTGGTTGAACATGATGAGGATACCATGCGGGCGGCGGATTTCATCGTGGATGTGGGCCCCGGTGCCGGCAGCCATGGCGGCGAGATCGTGGTGGCAGGTACCATGGAGGATATTCTTGCCTGTGAGCGCAGCATTACCGGACAGTATCTGTCCGGCTTTAAGAAGATTCCCGTCCCCTCTGCCCGAAGAGCAGGCAACGGCAATAAGCTGACCGTCCGGGGGGACAGTGAAAACAAACTGAAAGAT
>JAZRCV010000039.1:0-1689 GCA_045659925.1 Faecousia sp. | reverse complement strand
CTGGTGAGCATCCGGGCAGACTTGCTGCGCTTCCGTGAGCTGACCATGGGTGGTACCGTGATCTTAGGCCGAAAGACCCTGCAGACCTTCCCGGGCGGCCGTCCCCTGAAGGGCAGAAGAAATATCATCCTCTCGACTCAGGCCGATTATCAGGTAGAAAATGCTGAAGTGGCCCACAACATTGAGGAACTGTTGGCGCTTTTGCGCACGGAGGAAAAAACCTTCGTCATCGGCGGCGAGAGCATCTACCGCCTGTTGCTGCCCTACTGCGAGCGGGCAAGGGTGACAAAATCTTATGTCAACCTGACCGCCGACCGTTTCTTCCCCAATCTGGATGAGATGCCCAATTGGAAGGTTGAGAATATGGAAGAACTGTTGGAAGAAAATGGAGTTTCTTTCCAATATATAGATTATGTCAACTTCAATCCACAAACGCTTCCCAACGCATAATTGAATACCTAATGTATGCGCCCGGTTCGATCGAAAGCGAACCGGGCGCAGGATATTTCATGGAACCTCACTGGCCTTTGCAAGAAACAGCCGAGGAGAGCTGGTCTACTTCCGTTCTGATATAAAAACGAATACGATGGGACATTTTATCGGACACCCGCAGATCTTGCTGTTTCTTGGCCACTTGAAATCTGCGCCAATCGGCCTTTACAGGCACATCATTCCAATGATGCACTGCATATTTGATCGTACCTACGCCGTCACACGGCAGTTCTTCCAGAAAACTCTGGCTATCACGCTCAAAAGAGAGCATTCCTCAGTCATCTGGCAGGTTCCTCCGAATATGCAAATAGAAATGCCGCTGCTCATCCCACCAGATACGACCACCTATCTCTATGCCCGCCATTTTGATCTGATTTCTGAGCAAACCCTCTACTATCATCTGATGCAGCCGTCTATGATGCATGATGCGCTTCAGTTGATAACTGCTGTATGCGCTATGTATCCTTCGGTTGGAAGCAATGTTTCCCATCGGTGGCTTACCGGTTATCATGGCAATCATCTGCGTAGGCGCTGCGATGCTTTCATCGGAACAGAAAAAGTACCGATGGAAGAGCAACAGAAGCTCATTGCCCTGTGCCATAAGGTGGCAGAGCGTATGTCGGGGCTTGCTGTGGAGGCGGAGCTTCGCCGGGGCAATTCCCCTGCCGCCTATTCTGCCTATATCAGCGGCATCGAGTGCCTGTTTGGCGCGAAGACCTTCGTGCGCATCCTCTGCGCTCTGGGAAAGGATACCCTTGACCGCAGCGTCTATTATTACTGGCATTCCGATGACAGCCGCCGAAGTAACCTGAGCCATCTGCTGAGCCGCTGCTGCCCCGCACCGGGGGACAATGCCGAGACACTGCGATCTCTGCTGCAGGGGACGGATATTACGGAAAAGCGCCTGATTGAGGCGGCCGTGTTCAGCCCGGAATGGATCGATATCATTGGTGAGTACCTGCATCTGCCCGGCTTCAAGTCTGCCTGCTACTATTTCATGGCCCACATGAACGAGGTATTTGACGAGCAGAAAAAGGCCGTCATTGCCCGCTATTCGCCACTTGATTCGGAGGAATTGAATCAGGGTGCCTTCGATGTGCAATGGTTCCATAGCGCATTTAGCCAGTTGGGAGAGCAGAAGTTCGACCTGATCTACGATGCCGCCAAATACATCTCCAACGGCAACCGCCATACCCG
>JAZRCV010000038.1:0-44721 GCA_045659925.1 Faecousia sp. | reverse complement strand
TGAAGATCAACCTCTCTCTGATTGCCAAGGGCGTGGACGAGAACGGCAAACTGATCTTTGATGATATTGAAGGCATGCCCATTGGGGAGGCCATGCGTCTGCGTGACCGGTATTCAGCCAATGTGGGTACCATTCTGGTGGCCTTCAATGATGAGCAGCTGATGGCTGCCATGGCGGATGACCGGGTGGATTTCATCATTCCTTTCCACAGATCCCAGTGGAAAAAGTCCCAGTATGCAGCCATGGGTCTTCCTGCAAAGACCAAGGACTACACCTATATGCAGAACGAGAAGTTCATCAAGCCCCAGTACCATGAGTACAGAGGCAGAATGGTTAAGGACAAGGCCACTAACTATATGCCCAATGAGTATTGGGACTTCAGCAAGAGCGGCAAGGAGAATGCGGAGGCTTATCTGGAAATGTGCGCCAGGAACAATAAGCGACCCAAGTTCTACAAGCTGCTGCAGAACAATGGGGATGGTTCCTACTCTCTGAAGGATGATGGCTCCACCGATGGATACTGGAAGCTCCTCATCGACTTCAAGATGTACGACAATGATGGCAATGGCAGCCCTCAGATGCCTGTGAAGCCCGATTTCAACATGGAAGAGGCCACCAGAATGCTGGATGAGTATAAGGGCGGTCACAGCAATTTCCCGGCTGCACAGGGCATTGTGGATGAGTTCGTGAAGGAGTACAAGGCAAACCATAATGATATCAAGTATTCTGACCGGGACTCTGATGGCAACCAGCTCTCGGCAGAGCAGCAGGAATTCTTCAAGGATTCCAAGGTGAGAGATTCCGAAGGCAATTTGATGGTCATGTACCATGGAACTGCAAACGGAGGTGCATTCACCGTATTTGACGGAGATATGCTCGGTAATGATACTCGCACTACTCAGGTGGGGCAGGGGTTCTACTTCACCAACATGAAGAACGAGGCATCTGCTTACACAAAGAACGTGGATATCTACGGCAGAACAAGCAGAGGAAGCAATCCGCATCTGCATCAGGTTTACCTAAACGTCACAAATCCCTTCGATGTTACCTCGGACACGCTGGATGTCGAAAAAGCAAAGTCTGTGTATATGGACGGCACTTACGAATATTTCTTCAGTAACTGGATTCCCTTCTATTTGAACAAGAAGACAGTGAACGGAAGAACATTTACCAAGTCTGAGGTCCAGGCTATGAGCAAAGCTGACAAGGTGTCTGCGTATGTAGACTATCTGGCCAATCTTAGCACCAAAGAGGTCCTAAGCAACATGGTGCGAGCATTCCCTTATGGGAAGCAGAGCGAGCTGCTTGCATCCATGAGGAATCGGTTGGGACATGACGGTATCGTAGAAGAATTCAAACCTGGTCAGTACCAGTATGTTGCCTTCTCTCCCGAACAGATCAAATCTACAGAGAACAAAAAGCCCACCACTGACCCGGATATTCGCTACTCTGAACGTGACACCGAGTCCGTTTCCAACCGCGCTCTGTTGGCCAATGCCTTTGAGGGTGTGGCGCAGAACGATATCGAGAGACAGAAACTCCAGGATTACAAGGGCAAGATCGACCTCATCAACTCCGAGGAGCGCAAGCTAAGCGAGCTGAATGAAAAGATCAAGGAGCTGTCCTTCGCCAAGGGGCCGAGGGATACCAAGGCAATTCGCGACCTTCAGCTTCAGGCGCAGCAGACTGCCAACCGCATCAACACCTATGACCGGCAGCTTCTCCGGCTGGAAGCGTCCCAGCCTTTGCAGAATGTTTTGGAGCGAGAGAAAAAGACTGCTTACAAAAAGGCCGAACAGAAGGGCAAGGAAGCTCTGGATGCGTACAGAGAAAGGGCAACCAAGGCCCAGAGGGAAATAATCAACCGGTATCAGGAATCCCGCAGGAGAGGCATTGAGGGCCGCGAGAAGACCGCTATGCGGCACAAAATCAAGAACGTGGTCAACGAGCTTAACCAGTATCTGCTGAATGGCAACAAGGATAAGCGTGTCATGATCCCTCTGAAGAAGGCCGTAGCGGAAGCTTTGGATGCTGTAAACATGGATACCGTGGGCGCAGAGGAAAGAATCGCCAGGCTGCAGGAAGAATTGATGCAGGCCAAGACCCCGGAGCAGATTCAGGAGATTTCCCGGAAAATCGACCATATTCAGCAAATGGGCGACAGGATGAGCGGCCGACTGAAGGCTCTGAAGGACGCCTACCGTGAGATTGCGGACTCGGATGATCCTCTGATCGCTAATTCCCATGATGATGTGATCGAGGCGAAGATGGAGTCTGTCATTGAGGCCGTGGGCAACACACCTCTCCGCGACATGACCCTGGCGCAGCTCAACGAAGTGTACGACATGTACCGCATGGTCCTGACCACCATTCGCAATGCGAACAAAGCGTTCAAAGCGAAGAAGAGCGAGGATATTTCTGTTATATCCAACCGGGTGCTGGAGGAGCTGGATAAGGTCGGAAAGAAGAAGGCGTACCGCCTGAAAGGAACTGAGGGTATTGAGAAATTCGGCTGGAACAACCTCAAGCCTGTGTACGCCTTTGAGCGCATCGGTTCCGGCACTCTGTCTGAGGTGTTCAGTAATGTGAGAGCCGGCGAGGATGTCTGGGCGACGGATGTGAGCGAGGCGAGAGGCTACTATCTGGAACGCTCCAAGAAGTACGGCTATGACTCATGGGACATTGAAAAACGTTACAAGTTCACCTCTACATCCGGCATGGACTTCGAACTGACGCTTCCCCAGATCATGAGCCTGTATGCCTATTCCAAGCGCGAGCAGGCTGCGGACCACCTGAAAAAGGGCGGCATCGTCTTTGATAAGGCTACCGATGTCACTATGAAGACGAAGCTGGGCATCAAAGCGAAATTCAATCCTACTGAGGCAACGGCCTACAATCTCTCTGACGAAACGCTTCAGGACATCATCAGCAAGCTCACCGAGGAGCAAAAAGGCTTTGTGGATGAGATGCAGGAGTACCTCTCTACCACCATGGGCGACAAGGGCAACGAGGTTTCCCTGGAACTGTACGGCATCAAACTCTTCAAGGAAAAGTTCTACTTCCCGCTGAAATCTGCTACTCAGTACATGGCCAAGGCTAAGGAACAGCAGCAGGGTGAATCGAAGATCAAGAATGCCGGCTTCAGTAAGGAGACTGTCCAGAAGGCCAGCAATCCCATTGTGCTGACTCCCTTCATGGATGTGTGGGCGGGTCATGTCAATGAGATGAGCATGTACCACGCATTCGTGCTGCCGATGGAGGACTTCTACAGAGTGTATAACTACAGGACTCCTACATCGGAGACCATGGCTACGGAATCTGTGCAGCAGCACATTCAGAACGCCCACAATAGCGAAGCGCCGATCCAGTATATCGACCAGCTACTGAAAGATCTGAACGGCGGCGCAAGAAGCGACCCCAGAGAGAGTTTCTCCAAGGCGATGATATCCAAGTTCAAGAAGGCTGCGGTTATGGCGTCTATGTCTGTTGTAGTGCAGCAGCCGACGGCTCTCGTCAGAGCAATGGCACTGGTGGATGCGAAACACTTCGGCATTGCACCAATCTCCAGAGGCATTGTGCGCACGGTGAATGCCAAGAAGCACAGAAATCTTTGGAATGAGGTGAAGCAGTACGCACCGGTGGCCATCATCAAGGAGATGGGCTACTTCGACACCAACATGGGTATGTCCACAAAGGACTTCATCACGGCGAAGGAATATTCCGGAATCCGCCAGAAGGCAAAGGCGCTCTTCACGGACAGCAATTACAGAGACGAGAAGATATCCAGACTACCTGCGCTGGCTGACGAGATGGCCTGGGTGGCAATCTGGGAGGCTGTAAAGCGGGAGACGCTACACCAGCACAAGAATCTCAGCACCAAATCTGAGGAATTCCTGAAGATTGTTGGCGAGCGTTTCACGGAAGTCATCACCAAGACTCAGGTATATGACTCTGTTCTCGCCAGATCCGGCAACATGCGCTCCAAGACTGCTTTCATGAATATGTGGACATCCTTCATGGCAGAACCGACCACATCCATCAACATGATCCAGGATGCCCTGCGGAAGGGCAAGACCAACAAGCGGTACGCAGCCAAGACCATTGGCGCGGTGTATGGCTCTGTGATCCTGAATGCTGCGCTGGTATCGCTGGTGTATGCGATGAGAGATGATGACGAGGATGAGACCTTCGGGGAGAAGTATTTGTCCAGACTGACCACCGAGGTCCTCGACGGCATCAATCCGCTGACATACATCCCGTTCCTGAAGGACGTTTGGTCTATCATGCAGGGCTTCGACATCGAGAGAGCGGATATGTCTCTCATCACGGATTTTGTGGATACGCTCCAGCAGGCGGTCAAGGTCTTCGCTACGGACACGGACGATATGGACGACGGTGAACTCGCTACACACCATGCCAAAGTGGCAGAAACGCTGTGGAGCGTGGCAGATAACATTGCTTCTATTGCCGGCATTCCGCTGAAGAATGTCCGAAAAGACATCAACGGTGTGAGAAACCTCTTCAAAACGATTATGATGGATGTCGACGGCAGGAAGACCACCCCCAGCAGTTTGTTGGATGCTGTTCTGGCCGACGTGAAAGCATCGACTCCGGTCTGGGGATGGCTTCCCGGTGAAAGCAAAGCTGACAATCTCTACGATGCTATCATCAGTGGAGACACCGCATATGTTGACCGGCTACGCAGCGGATATGAATCGGAAGAATCCTATAACTCTGCGGTCCGCAAGGCTCTCCGGGACAATGATCCGAGAATCCGCGAGGCAGCCATTGCCTGGAATGCCGGCGATCTGGACGAATACATGCGTATTGCCAGGGAGATCATCGGAGAAAAGCACTTTACCCAGGACAATGTTGTGATGGCGATTCGTTCTGAGGCTTCCAAACTGGCTCCGGAAGAGAGCGAACCCAGCGAAAGCAAGGCAAAGGGCCTGTTCACAACAGAGAGCTTCGCTACTGCGATTGTGCAGGGAGACGCAGCCATGGCAAGAGCTGTCAAGGATGACGTTATCCAGACGGCCCAAAAGAACGGTAAAACTGCGGAAGAGGCGGAAAAGAGTTTCAACAGTGCCGCCAGAACTGACCTGAAGGAAATGTTCATGGAAGGCGAGCTCACCGAAACCAAGGCAATTCAGGCCCTGGCCAATTACTGCGGCGACACTCTGGAGGAAGCTGATGAGCGTGTTGAAAACTGGAAGTTTGAAGATGAACACGGATTCACATATTCCAGTAGGGCAGATGCCTACAAGAGCGGTGAGATATCTGCGGCTGATCTGAAGACTGTACTTATGGAAACGGGCGGCATGACACAGGAAGAGGCCAGTATCCAGATTGAAGCATACAACTGGGAGATGGAAATGCCGGGAGCAGACGGCATCACGGCTGCTGCTGTGCGGGATTACAACGAATACTGCGCTGATGCCAATGTTCCGAAGGATGCATACCTGCAGATCCGGAGCTTTGCCAATCGCACGAAAAACGATGTGGACGAGAACGGCAAGACGATCAATTATTCCGCCGTGCAAAAGGTCATGGCGCAGATTGTTGCGCTCAACATCCCGGATTATCAGAAAACGGCGATTGCAATGAGCCTTTGGAAAGAATCTACAGTAAACAAGTACAAACTGTGGTAAAAGAAGATCCCCCAACGGATAACCGTTGGGGGATTCGTCTTCACTTCCAGAACGAAACAAATTCGTCATAGTCAATGTCTGATAAGGAATACAACTTTTTGGCTTTCTTATATTGCGCTACAGTGTGCCTTCTAATATCTGCCTTTCGATAATAGGTGAAAAAACAAAAGTTCGGAGCATCAACGTCAAGGATGCCAAAGTCTGCAAGCGTTGCGCACTTTTCGTATTTTTCGCCGTCTATTGTGCAATCATCAACATGTGTCTCACAAAGGTAACAGGCTTCGTAAGGATCTGGGAAGTCATCTACGGCAATTTCAATCTCTATGTCAGAGTACCCAAGGTATTTTCTCAAATGCTCTCCAAACTCATGTTTGATACCAGCCAAATCAAAGTACATTAAACTCGCACCTCCCTTATATTGGAGCATAGCACAGTGAAGAAATGAATTCAAGAAGTAACTTAAACAGCCCAATGCAGAACGGCTCCGGGATAGAAACCCCGGGGCCGTTTTTGTTATGCTGAATTTAGCCAATATAAGGAGGATGAACATGACTGAAAAAGACTTGAGACAGCAGTTTGTTGCCGTGGCTGAATCTTTCCTTGGATATAACGAGGCAGACAAGAGCCACAGAAAGATCGTAGATATTTATAACGGCCATAAGCCCCTTGCGCAGGGGTATAAGGTTAGCTATATCGATGAATGGTGCGCTACATTTGTTTCCGTTGCGGCTATCCAGAGCGGCCTTACGGCCATTATGCCTACTGAGTGCAGTTGTGGGCGTATGATTGAGCGGCACAAGGAACTCGGCAGCTGGCAGGAGAACGAAGCCATTACCCCGGAAGTGGGCGACCTTATCATGTACGACTGGGGAGATAACGGCGTCGGGGATAGCGTCGGCTGGCCGGAGCATGTCGGCATCGTCTGCGAGATCGGCGCGGGCTGGCTGAAGATCATCGAGGGCAACCTCTCCAATTCTGTCAAATACAGATGGATTGCCGATAACGGCAAATTCATCCGCGGTTATTGCAAGCCTGATTTTGCTTCTGCGGCCGCTGGCGCGAAGCCGGTGCAGATCCCGGAGACAAAACCTGCAGAACCGGCTATTAAAACCGAAGAACAGGAGGCGAGATATACCATGAACATGAGAATGCTGAAAAAGGGCAGCAAGGGCGAAGATGTCCGTGCGCTTCAGATCCTACTGATCGGCCGCGGCTATTCCTGCGGAATCCACGGCGCCGACGGGGACTTCGGCAACGACACGGACAAGGCAGTTCGTGCATACCAGAAAGATCATAAACTGACAGTGGACGGAGAGGCTGGACCGGACACCATGGGCAGTCTGCTGGGGGGGTGATACCGATGGAGAATGTATGGATCGCGCTCATCGAAAGCCTTCTGACCTTTGCTGGTGTTTGTTTGACAGTTATTGTTGCCAACAAAAAAGCCAATGCCAAGCTGGAAGCGAAGGTGGACAAGCTGGTTGAGCACGACGAAGACCAATATCTGTCTCTTTTAAGGCTTACGATTATGTCCGAAGATATGCCTGTCTCAGAACGAATCATCGCCGGTGACAAATATGTAAAAAAAGGCGGCAACGGCGATGTGAAGAAATATTATCAGCAAATGATCGCAGAACACACCAAATAAGGAGGAATTACTATGTTTGCAGAATTTATCAACACCTATGGACTGGAAATCCTGTATGCGCTGATCACCGCCATTGCGGGCTATCTGGGCATTGTGGCGAAAAAGCTGTACACCAAGTACATCGATGACAAAACCAAAGCATCGGTTTGCAGAACCGTTGTGCTGGGCATTGAGCAGGTTTATAAAGATTTCCACGGAGAAGAAAAACTGAATCTGGCGTTGGAGGCGGCCTCTGACATGCTGGCCGCAAAAGGTATTCAGGCGACTACGTTTGAGCTCACTATGCTGATTGAGGCGGCTGTTGCAGAGTTTAATAATGCATTTACCAAGGCTGCGGCGGCTTTTCCCACAGAAGCAGAGGCTGCTTTGCCCGCAGGAGAGAGCTAAGACCGGAGGCGCGCGTTTGAACGGACGGTGGCGTAGATGAAAGACATCATCTGGAACAAGATCATTCTTGACGAATTTTTGCGCCTGGCTTTTTTGACCGAAACGGAAGAAAAAATTTTGCGCACCAGGATCTCTGGGTGGAGCCGTGTCAAGCAGTCTATCGAAATGAATTTAAGCATTTCGTCGATTGATTCCACTATCCGCATGATCAATCAAAAATATGACATGGTTCAGCCGTACAGCACCATTCTTCCGGTCAGAAAGAAAAAGCAATAGTTTTGCCGTAGTTTTGACATGGTATTTATAAAGAAATCCGACAGTTAAACGACAGTTTGCTGCCGGATTTTTTTGTTATTTTATATTCAGATCAAGGCCTGGATCAAATAAATTTTACGGAGGGAAAAACTATGGATATCAACAACTATGCATCTAAAGGTGTGGCCGGCAGTGGCCTTGGCCTTGGCATTGCTGGCACCGCGCTTGGCCTGCTGAACGGTGGACTGGGCAATCTGCTTGGCGGCTGGAACGGCAACGGCATGAATGGATGTGGCGGACATGGCTTCTGCCATGAAAACATGCCTGTCAACCGGTATGAGCTGGGGCAGGAGTCCAAGATTGCAGATCTGCAGAGCCAGATTGCGCTCCGGGACGCAAACACCTATGGCGATCAGAAAATGCTGGAACTGTACAAGTATTTTGACGGCAAGCTGGCGGAAGTCAATGCAGTGCTTGGCGGACAGGCCGTTCAGAATCAGGCAACCAAGGACAGCTTCCAGCTGTTGCAGGAACGTCTTGAGTGTTGCAAATCCGAGATGTGCGGTGCGCTGGCAAGAGAGCGCGATGAGCGCAAGTGCGGGGATAATGCTATCGTAAACTACGTCAACGCTACCTTCTACCCGAAGATGGTTGCAGACGTAACCACCGGCACTACTACCACGGCTCAGACCGTCTACAATCCGCTGCCTGTGGCTTCCTGCGGCTGCTGCTGATTACCAACCGGGGAGGGGAAACCCTCCCCACCACTATAGGAGGATCTTATGGTATCTATCAATCAGATTGAATATGGCATTGGCCGCTGGGTGGATGTGGAATTGATGCCGCAGCTGCCGACCGGAGGCCAGTATGATAACCTGAAACGCCTGGCCGTTGCTACCGGTACAGTCTACTTAATTCGTAAGGGGAAGTCGGCGTTGACTTCCATGCAGGGCAGCACATTCCTTAAGACGCTTGGAGCGGTAGACGATAACGGAGACATTGATCTTGAGGGGATTAAAGAGGTCCTCCTGGAGAAAGTTCCAGAATCCGGCATCAAGGTAACAGTCCCCATTCTGGATGAGATAACATTTTACAGAAGGGACGTTGAGTCCATCTATTCCTATATCATGGGAGGTTAAAATATGGAAGTAATCAAGAAACTGTCAAAGATGATCCATGAAGAGATCGAGGATGCGGAGAAGTACACCAGATGCGCCATCAAGTACAAAGAAGCCTTTCCGGAGGTGGCACAGGTGCTTTTCAATTTGGGCAACGAGGAAATGGGCCATATGGACAAGCTGCATACCGAGGTCACCCGCGTCATTGCAGACTACAGAGCGAGACACGGTGAACCGCCTGCGGCGATGATGGCTGTGTACGATTATCTGCATGAGGAGCAAATCGAAAAGGCCAAAAACGTGCGTATTCTCCAGGACCAATTTCGGAGATAGCAAAGGTTTTGACCCTCCGAGGTTAAAATTTATTGAGATGGTTCTCAACGGAGTGCGTGTAAAATTTCCGGTTGAGTAATCATTTCATATAACCGAGGTGTTCTATTTCTGTTTTAGGGGGGGCCACCGCGGGGGTCATAGAATAAAATTTTGCAAAATATAAGCCAACAAAAAATTTTTGAGAACAAAGAAAAAACCCCGAAAACCAATGGTTTTCGGGATTTTCTTGGTGGAGATAAGCGGGATCGAACCGCTGACCTCTTGAATGCCATTCAAAGTAAAAACCATTGAAAATCAATGGTTTTTTGCATTTTAGGGGGTCACAGGGGGGTCATAGAATTAAATTTGATCTGTAATATTCCTCAAAGATTCAATGTCTGTGTGGGTGTAGTGGGCGGTCATTTCAAAGCTGCTGTGACCAATGATTTTTTGCTTATCTGTGTCAGGCGCCTTTACCTTTTTCATCATTGTGGCGAAGGTATGACGGCAGCAATGCGGCGTGTACAGGTGAGAGCCGTCCGCTTTCAGCACATCGATATTCAGAGCCTGCAACGCCGGGTAAAATGTGTCGCTGCGGAACTTCTTTTCGGATGGACGCTCTCCGTCTGCAAAGAACAGATATTCTCCCTTAGCGAAGCTATCAAAGAATGGGGCGATCCGGGGGGAGATGGTGATGATTCTGTCCTTGCCGGCTGCGGTTTTGGAGCCAGTGATGAAGTATCCTTCCTCCGCATTATAATGCTCAGTCCTGGCTCCCAGCAACTCATTGAGGCGCATGCCGGTATAGCAGAGAACAAGAACATAATTCATACCGGGAACATTATATGCACTTTCCCACATCCGCTGCACCTGTTCCGTGGAGAATGCCAGCTTCTCTGCCTTTTCCTCTTTGGGAATGTAGATGTACTCTGCATAGTTCCGGTCTACAATATCCAGCTGCATGGCAAGCCGAAACAGAGACGTGCCCAGGGCTTTCATGTTCTCTTTGGTTCGCCGGCCGCGGGGACATTCATCAATGCATTTCTGCATGTGCTCCGTTCTGATCTTGGCAAGCTCCACATAATACAGCGGCTCAAAATACTTATAGGCGGATTTGTAGCAGTCTATTGTGGACTGCGTAACTTTAACGGTGTGCCCATCCATCCACTTTTTATAGAGGTCCTTAAACTTAATATTCATATCCTGCTCCGGCAGATCCTGCTTGAGCTGCGGCAGGTAGGCGATGGCTTCATGCTTTGTAGCGAAGCCTTTTTTTCTGCGCTTTTTCCGGCTCAATTTGCCGTCGGCTTCATCCCATCCGATCGTATATTCAGCGACCCACTTTCCATCGCTGCCCTTATAGACGGTGCCCTGGCCGTTGCCGCGCTTTTTGGCAGAACGTTTATGTTCTTGCTTGGCGCCGCAATGATTGCAGAACACAGATTCTTCGGCAATTTCTTTTTTACACTTCCTACAAAACATAATTTCACCACACTTTCAGGTATTATTAAGTCGCTTTATTGGCAAATGAAATCAAAATAATACCTGCCATTAGCTGTACAATATTTTGGAAAACAGGCTCGCCGATAATCAGGTTGATCACCAAAGATATTGCGTGCAATAAAATGAGAGTGATTCCCAAGATTTTCCCGGATAGCGAATATGTGAGATCCGACTTTGAAATTTTTATAATAACCAACATAGACAGAAGAACACCGACGATAGCCGCTACGATGCAGCAAAACATATCCGGAGATTCACCACGAAAGTCTAAGAATCTGTCGATCAACCACTCAAAGAGGAAGATACTTGATAAAAAATTAATAAGATGGGCGACTACCACTCGAATTGCGATAAAGACAACACCAAAAACAAGGCCGCCAACAATGGCAGAAAGAATCGCTCGGCCAATATTTCTTGTATCTTCATTTTGAGAAACAGGCATTTCCGCAACAGGTTCGTTCGCAGTTGTTTCTTTTAGATTCTGTTCTTCGCGCTTGCGGCGGTTTATTTCAGCAATCTTTCTTAATTCTCTCTGCCGGTCAAGTATTTCCTGCTGTTTACGAATCTGATCTTCATAATACTCTTTTTTGTAGGCGGCACTGTGTTCTTCGATAACCTTTTGATAAGCCTTCCATACCAGCGGTTTCAAAATATCAGAGCGAGACATTACCAAAAGTTCATCTGTGAGTTCCTCGATTTTGCGCGAGCGTTCTTTGGCTTGGTCGGATATCTGGGTTCTGGTTTCTGAGAAATTGGTTTGGATCGAACATCTCACAAGTCTTTCTCTCAACTGGATCTCTTCGGAACGCTCTTTTGCGACCATCTGGAATTTTAATAATTCTGCCCATTCAGAAGGTGTTTCCGTATCATCCAGCGACATATTAATAAGTAAATCTATAGGATCATACCGAAGGTCTCTCTCCGACATAAAAACGCACTCCTTTGCCATAGCCAGTTTTTTGAACATTCACCTTGCGGTTTCAATACTCGTTACACCTTTTCCGGGCTCACAATATTCTGCTTATCCAGCAGCATATCTACCAGCCTGGATTTGCGGTTGTTCTCCGCCCATAGGTTATCATTGTCACGCTGCAGCCGGCTCACCTGATGCATTAGGTAGTCAATTTTCTTCTGCGCCTCTTCTCGGATGGTCTGCATCTCCGCATTATAGGAAGCATGGATGCTATCCAGGGCTTTTCTATAATCCTTATTGTCGGCCAGCGCACGCTCCAGTTCCCGCAGGGTATCGTTGAGCTTATCCGCGCTCGCTGGCATGGTTTCTTCAAAGGCGAGGTAGCAGGGGTATTGATTGGATGAACCGATTATAGCGTCTTCGATCAGGCGAGCTGTTTCGCGCATGATATCGTGCTCACAGTTTTGCGCCATGATGCGCTCGATGGTTTTGATGGATACACCGGACTTTTCTGCAATATAGGCATTTGTAAGCCCATTCACTTCCTTCATATCGCGCATGAATTCACACCAGCGATTAAGGGACATGGCAGAGGTACGCGGGCCATCACAGCGTTTTTCGGCACGATGTGGGCAGGTCAAGCATCTATTGTACGGCTTGTCGGTAAAGTCTATCTTTGCTCTCATGGTTTGCCTCCATTTCATACCATATCTTAGGGTTTACACCCTCATGCATAGCGGGAATATATCCTGCATCATTAGGGTGCTTTCCTTTTATTTTAGGCTGTATTTTTGTGGAATAAAATGATAGGCTAAACCCAGGTCGAGACGGCCTATCATCCCCGGTGTGGGGGCGGTTAGTTTGGCGGCTGACGCTCCCACACTTTTTATCAAAGCATAATATCTGTTCTGAAATCGGTTAGAACAAAGGGGAATATTTGATGTTAACGGCTAATGAAATCGAGTTAATCGGCTTGCTTAGAGACAGCGAACACTCGGAAAAAATCGCAGCTTATATGCTTACTCTTTTTTTAGATTATTTGCGTACGCACGGCCCATCTCAAGAAAAGCCTTCTGCTGATCCTCGGGTATAAGCCTGAAAATTTCAATCATTGCCCATTCGCCCTCGGTGAGTTGCCGCTCATCGGGGGTATTTTCTTTTTCTGGCAATTCTTCTTTCCATCCCATCAAGTATGCGGGAGTTGTTCCAAGGACGTCCGCAAGCGCCGCAATCTTGTCTCTGCGCATATTGGCTATCATGCCTGTTTCCCATTTACGAACGGTGCTCTTACCCACGCCAACAACAGCAGCGACCTGCTCCAAAGTAAGATTTCTCGCTTGGCGAAGATCCCTTATGCGTTGTGCCATGCTGGATTCAGACATATGTTTGCACCTCCTTCCATTTGTGCCCATTGTATCATGTAAGTGTCTTATTTGCAACATCCAATTCGCCTTATGCGAAAAAAGTTTCCTAAAAGACAAAATAAGGGGTTGACATCGGAATTTGTGCATGCTACCATAAAAGTGTCCTAAACGACACTAATCGACAATGACAGGAGGTGACCACATGGACAAGGATCTGTTGGAGTACAGAATGAAGAAACGCGGGGTTAGTATCGCTGATATGTGCGAGAAACTCAGCATTTCTCGTTCTGCTTTCTACCGCAAGTGTAACGGTATTTCCGAATTTACACAAAGCGAAATCCAGGCTATTGTAGACTATCTGGATTTGGAATCCCCGGTTGGTATTTTTTTTAGCCCGAAAGTGTCCTAAAAGACACAAGAAAGGAGGACAGTATGGCAAAGTATCTGACGCTGGAAGAAATTGAGGCATTACCAAAGGACATGCTGGTGCCCACGGACATTGCGAAGTACTTAGGCTGTAGCCCATACAGCATCAACGTGGCCACCCAGGATGGAAAGAACCCGTTCCCGTTCCCTATTATCAGGATGGGAACTCGCGTGAGAATCCCGAAGATTCCGTTTTTGAAAGCTATGCGCGGAGAAGCGCAATGAGAGAGGAGACCGCAAATGAACATGTATAACATACTGCTGCTGGCTATTTTGGTGGGCTTGATCATGTTCGATGTGATTTTTCATCATGATTTTGCTCAAAGGATTCGCCGCGCTGAGATGAAAGCGAGACGTGCGCAGGCAGAGTGCAGCCAGATGAGAGCCGAATTACAGGCGGCGTTGCAGCGGGACGAGGCCATGCGCTCACTATGGGACCTGAACTGGGATCAGAAGATTGTGGACTTGGAAGCCAAAAACAAAGAACTCGTTGGCTACTACGAAGAGAAACTGCGTGCCCAGGAAGCAAAGCACAAGATGATTGGAGAGATCGCGCAGCAGCTCTGGAATAAAGAAAAAGCCGCCTCGGAGATTGGAGCTTCCGAAACGGCTAAGGGGATGTAAACCATTGCTATTTTAGCATGACAAAACCGAGGATTCAAGATGTCTACAGTAAAAGATTTAACCGGACAGCGGTTTGGGAGGCTCGTTGTGATAGAACGCGCAGGCTCTACTTACAAAAGAGAATCAACCTGGGTGTGCCTGTGCGATTGCGGCAAAAGCTGTGTTGCATCTAGTTATAACTTGCGTAGTGGAAATACAAAGAGTTGTGGGTGCTTTAACAGTGAAGCAGCAACGAAACGCATGACAATACATGCCAAGAGTAGAAGTCGTTTGTATATGGTCTGGAGCAACATAAAGCAACGTTGCCTTAACCCATCAAGTGGAAGATATCATCATTACGGTGGACGTGGTATCACAATCTGCGACGAATGGTGCAACGACTTTCAAATCTTTTACGAATGGGCCATGAAAAACGGCTATGACGAAAATGCAGCGTATGGCCAGTGCACGATAGATCGGATCGACAACGACAAGGGGTACAGCCCGGACAACTGCCGTTGGGTGGACATGAAAGTGCAACGGCATAACAGATCAGATTCAAGGAGAATTCAGAATGAAAGAGATTAAACTTATCAGCTTGGAACTTTGCAACTTCAAATGCCACAAGCACCTGAAGTTGGACTTTAACGGAAGAAATACGGAAATCGCGGGTGCCAACGCTACTGGCAAAACCTCTGTATATGACAGCCTGATGTGGGTTCTTTTCGACAAAAATTCTGCCGGAGATGGAGGTAAAGCCATTGAGGTAAAACCGCTTGGGAGCGACGGCAATGTGCTTGACCACGATGCGCTGACTTCGGTGGATGTGGTTTTCAGCGTGAACGGCGAAGAGCTGACCCTGCGCCGTACATACCGCGAAAAATGGGAAACCAAGCGCGGATCAAGCGAAGCTGTCTATACCGGGAACACAAGTGATTATTATATCGACTCTGTTCCGGTCAAGCGCAACGCATTTCAGGACAAGGTCAATGAGCTGGTGGACGAAGAAACGTTCAGGCTGCTGACAAACACAAGCTACTTTGCCTCACAGCTCAGCTGGCAGGAGCGACGCGCCGTTCTCTTCCGCGTGGCGGGCGTGCAGGATGATGCCGATATCCTGGCTACCAATGACGCATTTCTCCCGCTGGTGGAGAATATGGGGCGCCTGAGCCTTGAAGATTACAAGAAGAAGCTGCTTTCCGAAAAGAAGGGGCTTGTTGGCGCCAGAACGGAGATCCCGGCCAGAATCAGCGAATGCGAAAAAACCATTGCAGATGTGAAGCAGCTGGACTTCGCGCAGGCAAAAGCAGAGTATGCCGCCATGCAGGCCAAGCAGGAAGCCGTTGCCGAACAGATCGTTGCCCTCGAGAATAACAGCGCGGCCGATCAGAAGCGGCTGGACATCCGGGAAGCACAGCTGGAGCTTTCTCAGATTGAAGCGGAGAACAGGGCATACAGAGCCAGCCAGACCGCCGGCGCACCGAACGTAAAAGATCTGCAGCGCAATGTGACCGCGCTGACCGTCAAACTGGAAAGCAAGGAGCGCACCCTGGCAGCAGCACAGGACAGCCTGCTCGGCTATGAGGAACAGATCGCGGCCTCCCGCAAGCGCTGGATTGCGCTGAACGGAGAGATTTTCTCCGGCGGCAGTTGCCCCACCTGTGGGCAGGATCTTCCGGCAGCGCAGCGCAAGGCGGCGGAGGATGCCTTTGAGACGCAGAAGAAAGCCCGTCTTCGCGAGATCGAGCAGGCCGCCAACGGTTACAAAGAGGCCAAGGCAGACGCCGAAAAGCGAATTGCCGAGCTGAAAGCAGAGGTTATTGAACAGGAACAGGTGTTTGCCAACGCGGTGAAGCAGCTGGAAGCAGCGGCCAATGTGGAACCCGTGGACATGGAGGATTATGCAAAAAATGCACATTTCCTTCAGCTACGCATCAACGCCCTGTCCGGCGAGCTGGCGGACATTCTGAACGAGACCGCATCGGTTCGGGAAAAGCTGCGCCGGGAAAAGGACGAGCTGTCGGTGCAGATGGCCGAGCAGTCTGCCGTCATCAACAAGGAAAGCCTGCTGGAGTATTCCCGTAACCGCGTGGAGCAGCTGCGTGAGGACGCCAAAAAGACGGCGGAAAAGCTGGAAGCCATTGAACGCATGCTGTTTTTGATAGACTCGTACACTCGTTACAAAGTTAGCTTCGTGGAGGACACCATCAACAGCATGTTCCGGATTGCCCGCTTCCGTCTCTTCCGCAGTCAGGCCAACGGCGGCGTGGAAGACCGCTGCGACGTGGTTCTGAACGGCGTTGATTATATAAACATCAATAATGGAGCAAAAATCAACCTGGGCATCGACATTATCAACACACTTTCGGAGGCTTACGGCGTGAGAGTTCCGCTGTTTGTGGATAATGCCGAGAGCGTGACCAAACTGGAAGCATCCAGCAGCCAGATCATCCGGCTGCGAGTAAACGATAACAAGGAGCTGAGAATCAATTATGAAGATTAAAGATAGAGCAAAGCCCAAGACCCCTCCGGTGGAGCCGGGCGCATACCCTGCTGTTTGCATTGGCGTGATTGACCTGGGCGAACAGTATTCCGAGAAGTTCAAGAACTACTCCAACAAGGTGCAGATCGTGTGGGAGCTGCCCACCGAGACCATTGAAGTGGACGGCAAGCAGGAGCCGCGCCAGCTGAGCAAGGAATTCACGATCAGCGCCAGCAAAAAAGGTAATCTCCGCGCTTTCATTTCCAGCTGGAACAGTAAGACCTACAGCGACGAGGAATTTTTGGAGCTGGATCTCTTTGACCAGATCGGCAGAGCATGCCAGGTCAATGTGGTGCTGAATGAGACCGGCGAATATGCCAACATCGAGAGCGCGATCCCGCTGATGAAGGGCTATCCGGTGCCGCAGAGCAGCACTCCGACAATCCGCTGGGACATGGATCATTGGGACGATGCAGTATTTCAGGCGCTGCCGGAGTGGGTGCAGGAGAAAATCAAAAAGTCCACGCAGTATCAGAAAAACCATGCTCCCGATACTGCCATTGAGGTCAAGGCTCCGTCGGCAGAAAGTGAGTGCCCAATATGAGCAGCCGTATCGACATATCCGGTAAATCATTTGGGCGTTGGACTGTTCTACAGTTTGATTGTTCAAAGCGCGGCGAGGCGTATTGGATTTGTGAGTGCAATTGCGGGACAGTTCGGAGCGTGAACGGATATCACTTGCGCTCCGGCCGCTCAACCTCTTGCGGTTGCTACTCAGCAGAACTTAAAAGTAAGAACCCGCGCGGTATTAAGCATGGATTGAAGAAATCAAATCCAAGGCTATACAGGATTTGGCAATGCATGTTGAACCGCTGCAGGCGAAAGAACGGCACCGATTACAAGGTATATGGAGGACGCGGAATATCTGTTTGCGAAGAATGGCACGAATTTCCTGCTTTTTATGAGTGGGCCAGGGCTAACGGTTATTCTGACGATCTTACCATTGATCGTATCAATGTGGACGGAAATTATGAACCATCCAACTGCCAATGGCTTACAAACGCCGAGAATAGCAGGAAATCGGTGGAAGATAGGAGGCGAAAGAAAAATGCAATTCAGATCATTAGCGAGTAGTTCCGCTGGCAATGCATATGTTGTTTCAGACCAAGAGACTAACATGCTTCTTGAGTGCGGGATCGCCCACAAAACGCTGCAGAAGCTGGCCGGCTTTTCCCTCTCTGACTTCGCTGCATGCCTTGTGAGCCACGAGCACAAAGACCATGCAAAGAGCGTGGACGCGCTCATCAAAGACGGCATGGAGGTTTACATGAGCCAGGGAACGGCGGAGGCGCTGGAAACAGACGCCGTGAACCTCGTGGAGAGCATGGAGCAGTTCAACGTGGGCAGTTTCGATGTGATTCCTTTTGCCACCTTTCATGATGCTGCGGAACCGCTGGGATTCCTGATCAAAAGCCGCGCCGATGGGGACATACTGGCATTTGCAACGGACACGGTCAATCTGCGTTACCGCTTCCCTGGGCTGACCATCTTAGCTATCGAGGCCAACTATGACAAGGCCATACTGGAGCGCTGCGAGAGAATGCCGGACAAGGTGAAGCACCGCATTTCCAACGCACACATGGAGATTGACACCCTCTGTGAATATCTTCGGGGACTGGATCTGTCTACATGCCGGGAAATTCACCTGCTGCATCTGAGCGACGCCACCAGCCATGAGGGGCATTTTATCAACAAAGTTGCAAGGGCGGTTCCCAAGGGCATTGCGGTGACTGCCTGCGAGAAGTGAGGAGTGTGCCGGTATGGCAAGACCTGGAATTATACTATATTTCGAGATTTTGGAGCCTATACGGATGCTGTCGGATGCCGACAAGGGCCGGTTGCTGGTAGCAATACTGGAGTATGGCCGGGATGGTGTCGTGCCGGAGTTGGAAGGGCCCTCGGGCATTGTATGGTCATTTGTTCATCCGATGATCGACAAGGACGGCCAACGATATGACGATATGAAACTGCAGCGTGAGTATGCAGCTTTCTGTAAAAAGCGGAAACGAATATGGATGCCAAAGATAGCGTTCGATGATTGGATCGTTATGACCGATAACGAGCGGGAACGAGCCGTTGATCCCGTTGCGTCTCGTTATCCAACTACAACTACAATGACAACTACAGCGAACAACGACAACATACAACGTACAACTACAACTAACAACATACAGCTGCAGCTGTCAACATCAACTAACAACTCACATCTACAAGGAAAGAACACGGCGGCAACAGCGGGCGATAACGTAGATGTTGTTGGAGGTCAGCTTGGAAAAGGTGTGGTGTTCCTGGCTGATTCACAGATTGAGGATTTGTTAGAGCAGATGGGCCTTGAAGCTTTTGACTATTATGTGGATAAGCTGTCAACCTTCATCATTAAGAATGACGCCAAGGTGCAAAACCATTATGCGACGATTCTGAAATGGTGGAGAGAGGACAGCGAGCTTGAAAACAGATAGGAGGTGGCGCCCATGCCCAGCGGTTCATTTATGCAGGTTTTTGTTCGATGCCCTTTTTACCAGTTTGACGATGGGAAACGGCGCATCACCTGCGAGGGAATCATTGACGAAAGCAATCTTATGCTGTATTTCCGAAACAAGGCGGATTATGAGACGCAGATCACGGTGTTCTGTTGCGAACATTACGGATGCTGCGAGGTACACCGGATGCTGATGGAAAAGTATCAAGAGGAGGAATGAATATGGCAAATCAATGTCAGCTTGTGCTGATGCACATGAAGAAATATGGATCGATCACACATCTGGAGGCGGAAACTGAGTACGGCTGTACCAGGCTGGCTTCCAGAGTCAACGATCTCCGCAGACAGGGCTATGCCATCAAAAGTGAGATGATCTCCGGCAAGAACAGACGCGGCGAGCCTTCGCATTACGCGAGGTACAGATTGGAGGAGGATAACAATGCTTAATCACATCACCATCATGGGTCGGCTGACGGCTGACCCGGAACTGAGAAGAACCAGCAGCGGTGTTGCGGTGGCGTCGTTTACGCTGGCTGTGGACAGAGACCGCAAAAACAAGGAAACCGGCGATCGCGATGCCGACTTCATCCGCTGCACCGCGTGGAGATATACCGCGGAATTCGTCAGCAAGTATTTCGCCAAGGGCCAAATGGCGGTTGTGTCCGGCAGACTACGGATGGATCTCTATACGGATCAGCAGGGGAATAAGCGCACCAGCGCTGAGGTGCAGGTGGAAAACATCTACTTCGGAGACACCAAAAAGGTCGATAAGAGCAACAGCTATCATGACAGCGGCCTGATCGAGGTGGACGATGATGATGAACCCATGCCGTTCTGAGAGGTGCGCAATGGCTGAAGAAGCGTGGGAGGAGGCAGACAATGGTAAAGATCGGAGATATAGTTGTGAGAGAGCCGGTGACGGTCGAACAGTACGACGAGGACCTGAAAAAGCACACCAAGGCAGCCATGCGCGGCAAGGTGGTATACGTCCACCCGGAGGGTCGGTACCACAACGTGGAATTTATGACAGCCGGTGGGGCGATCCGCGAGAGCTTCCAGGGCGCGGAGAAGTGAGGACTGACGATGGATGTTAGGGAAAAGTTGGTGGAGTTGCTATTTAATGTTCCGGGATATGTTATTGGTACAGAAGGACTTGCCGACCACCTTATTGCGAATGGCGTAACGTTGCAGGAGTGGATTCCGGTGACAGAGCAAAAGCCGGAAGAAAACAAAAACGTGAAGATTTATACCGCTGGGAACTTGGAACTTATTTCCGTGCTTGTTTGCGGCGGTAATCGAGGAGTAACCATTGCAAATAGGGTAAATGTGAAGCCCGTAGGCGTTCCGTACCTTGACGAACACATAACAGACGGGTGGCAATGGAGCGTCGGAAATGAGGATGTAACCCACTGGATGCCTCTGCCCCAACCGCCGAAAGGAGAATGAAGATGCGGCTGATTGATGCGGATGCGTTAAAGGCTCACGTTAATAGTTTAAGCACACATTGGCTAAATGATTGGAGTACGATAGGGGTTTTGGCCGCGATTGATAGACAAATCACCGTGGATGCCGTGCATGGGCGGTGGATAAGCGTTGAGGATAGGCTGCCGGAAGTTGGGCAGTGTGTTCTTGTGTGGTGCGAAAGCAGAATGTTCAAGAAACACATTACTATCAGCACATACATGAGGACCTATTCTGCCGAGAGGGAAACTTACTTTTCCCGCCGTGTTCGGAATGTCACCCACTGGATGCCCCTACCCCAACCGCCGAAAGGAGAATGACGATGCGGCTGATTGATGCGGATGAGATTGTCAGCAAATTAAAAAATAAAATGATAAACCCGCAGACTGTGTTCATCAATACCGTACTTTTGGGATTGATAGACAAAGCCCCCACCGTGGATGCTATTCCTGTTGCGGTGATAAAGCGGGCAATTTCCGGTATAAGTTTAGCTGACCAGTGCGACCAAGCCGGTAGGTATGAGCTTGAACTGAGAGCGGCATTGGAAAGAGTACTAAAGTGGTATGGTAGTCCGGAATACAAGGAGCATGAAAGGAGGACAAGATGATTAAGTTTTTTAAGCGCCTATTCTGCGTCCATGAGTATGAGAAAGAGTACATTACGGGCGGCTTTCTTGTTGCAAACGGATGGCTTGTTACGCCACACCAGTATCGCTGCAAGAAATGCGGAAAGATTTTCAGGGGTGTAGGCAATGCGGCTGATTGATGCTGATGCGTTACTTGGCAGCCATTGGTGGGATTCATTAACAAATGAATTTGATAAGGCAAGAGCAAAAATTGTCGTTATGTCTGCCCCCACCGTGGATGCCGTGGAAGTGGTTCATGGGCGGTGGATTGCTGTGCCGTCATCCGACATGGCGACAGGAAAGGCATACAAATGCAGTGAATGTAAAAAAATGCGGTACGGCTCGTTTATGCCAAACTACTGCCAAAACTGCGGAGCAAAGATGGACGGAGGGAATGACAATGGTAAAGAATAATCTTGTCGCAAAGCAACAGGCAGCGGCGCAGGCGCGTTTTTACGAGGGCGTGCAAAGCGGCAGGCAGCAGATTCTTGACATGATAACCCTTGTACTGCGCGACAAGAACATTATGGGCAAGGACGTGTTCGGGAAAGAGCGGCTGATAAAGATAATAATGGGCGTATACGATTATATCGGCATATATCAAAAGGCATGGCTCAAAGACGATGAAACGGACTATTATAGGGCGAAGCTGGACGATGCGCTCGCGGAGGCATACGGCGAGGAGCTGCACGATTCATTCACAAAACGGTATGAATTTGCGCCCGTATTTGACTATGCGAAAGGCAAGTGGACATGATTATTGTTCTGCAAGTTGATGCGCCGCCGTACATGGCGCAGGGAATAAAAGAAGTTATTGCAATGCAGCTGGAAAGCTACGGCGACACAAGGGTTCTTGAAATACGGACGGGAGAAACAGCAAAGCAGGAGGAAATAAAGCTATGACAAGTGAAGTATTCAATCAGCACCTGCTCTACATGCAGGAAGCAACAGTAAGCACGCTGCTGGCAAAAGCTGCCGAGTATGCCACGGACGGAGACCGGTTGCACAACTTCAAGGTTGCGGCGGATGTGCAGAGAATCTCGCCTACGGCGGCTCTGGCCGGCATGATGGCCAAGCATACCGTCAGCGTCTATGACATGATCCGGACCGGCGATACATACCCGCTGGCGCTTTGGGAAGAAAAGATCAAGGACAGCATCAATTATCTTTTGCTTCTGTGGGCGCTGATCAACGAAGAATATTAAGCATGATGGGAGGCTTCGGCCTCCCTTTTTGCTGGTCGCTGGGATAGAGAACAGCAAGCATATTTTGGTATCGTGGTTTTGGTAATTATATTTTTGAGGAGGGGAACTATGATTAAAGTCTCAGTCAACAGGCAGTCGGCTGTGTGCCACAAGTCTGCGACAGAGTATATTACGACAGGCCAAGTGGGGCAAGAAATCATATTCGAGTTCTCCGAGGCATGGGACGGTTTCTCCAAGACTGCTGTCTTCAAAGGCTCCGGAGTAAAAAAGGACGCGCTGCTGGTCAGCGACCGCTGCGAGATCCCGCATGAATGTCTTACGGTGCCGGGTGATGTGCTGATGGTGGGCGTATACGGCGTCAAAGGGGATAAGGTGACGCCCACGATCTACTGCATCATTGATCGCATCAAGGCCGGTGCAGATCCATCCGGTGAAGAATCGGAAGGGGCTACACCTGAACTGTGGCAACAGGCGATCGACGCAGCGGGGCAGGCGATCGACGCAGCGGACCAGGCAAATGAGAAGGCGCAAGCCCTTTTGGATATGGCAGACCGGGGAGAGCTTGACGGCCCGCCGGGTGAAACGGGACCACAAGGGGAGCAAGGTCCCCAGGGCATCCAAGGTCCGAAAGGAGAAAAGGGTGACACCGGTGAAATTGGCCCAGCAGGCCCCGCAGGTCCGCAGGGCCCTCAGGGTGAGAAAGGCGATACCGGAGCAACTGGCCCCCAAGGGCCGCAGGGTGAAACGGGGCCACGAGGGCCTCAAGGGCCGAAAGGTGAAAAAGGCGATACCGGAGCAACTGGCCCCCAAGGGCCGCAGGGTGACAAGGGCGCAGATGGTGCAAAGGGCGAAAAAGGCGATAAGGGCGATAAGGGAGAGAAGGGCGATCCTGGCGTTGCTGGCGAAGACGGTGGCATAGATTTAGATGGCGCGACCAAAGACCAGATGATTCTGGTCGAGGCTGTGGACGAGAACGGCAAGCCTACTAAATGGAAAACCATTGACCTGCTGACAAGTGGCAATGCCATTTTACCGGAAACGCTTATTTCCGATGAAACTGTTGGCGGCGAATGGGCTCCTATGCAGGACGGCTATAGGTTTAATCTTTCCAAGCCTTTGGTAGCTGGAAATACCTACAAAGTAATTATCAATGGCACAGAATATACAAATACTGCAACACCGTACGATTTTGATTTAACCGAGGATGGAGAAACTGCAACTGGTGCAAAAATCGACACACCAGAGTATACGCTTTGGTATTGCAAGGAAGGTCTTGACCCTGATACTGAGTACAACTTTGCTTTTTGGGCTGAAGGCTGTGAAACCGAAGAAACCGACCCCGAGAATGGCATGCCCTATTGGATTCCTGCTACCCTTGGTATTTATGATAATTACAAGATAAAAGATAAGTATCTGGACATGGATGCTATTAAGGAAGAAGTGCTTGGTGACATGGGGGAAGCGGTAGATGACATTGCCGTAAAAGGTGATGTGATCCTGCCGGAGACATATATCACCGAGGAGTCTGTTGGAGGTGTTTGGTTCGGCGAAGGGGCTACATTTTTCTTCAACCTTCCTAAACCTTTGGTAGGTGGCAGCGAATACATTGTAACCATTGACGGTTTGGAATATGAAGCTACTGCAACATCTGTCAATTATGAACCCGAAGAAGGCACAAGAGACACTCCTGTAACCCTTAGAAAGGAAGATGCGTTCGATATTACGTTCGATGAAAACTATACTGATCCAGAAGGCATTTACAACACTGCTTTTTGGCACAGCGGTATTCAAGCCAATAAATGGACTCCCGTTACACTTGGTATCCGAGAGAAAGGCTATTCTGTTGATATAGATGCAATCAAGGCTAAACTTCCCAAGATCAAAATGGTAGCTACCTTTGCAGATGGCACAACCGCAACCTACAAGCTGTATGGTGAGGCGGTGGTGTGATGAGCTTTGACAATGCAAGACATCTTTCCATCGGTGGGAAGGATGCTGTACGGCTTGAGATCGGTGGCGGGTGTGTGTGGAAAGGTTTGCCCAAAGGCTATAAGCGGTTGGCTCACATCGAAACCACTGGCACACAGTACATTGATACTGGATTCACACCCAATCAGGACAGCCGAGTTATAACAAGGTTTAAGTATAACAGCGGTACTCACATCTACGGTACAAGACAGAGTGCCGCAAGTTCTACAAGTGCAAGTAGAAACTTTGTTCTCCGTGCGATCAGCGGAAACTGGCAACCTTGTTATGGCTATACCCTTGGTGGTACTGGTGTTCCGCATGACAACGAATGGCACACGGCCGACCAAGACAAGAATGTTTTTCGTCTTGATAATATAGGGGGATATGATGCGGCAGCATTAACCGCGGGCACCACTGTAGAGAACGGCATCCTTACAAAAGTGTTTGATGTGCAGACATTTACAGCACCACGAACTTTCCTTATCGGGGCTATCAATTCTGCGGCAAGCGGCGGCAATATCTACATCGGAAAAAGCTGTTTCGGGGATACTCAGCTTTATGATAACGGCAAGCTGGATCGGGATTATATTCCTTGCGAAAACCCCAATGGGGAAATCGGTATGTATGACACCGTGAATGCCGTGTTCTACGGGAATGCTGGAACTGGCGAGTTTGTAGCCGGACCAGTATGGTAATTACCCTGACAAGGAGATGAAACTGTGACAATCCCGTCCGCACAGGACATTGACCAGAAAAGAAGATAAACAAAGAGGGGGCATTATGCCCTCTCTTTTGCTGTTGTTGGGCGAGGATAGAGAACCGGCGGGGCGTTTCGGTAAAATAATGGGAGAAAGGGGGTGCAGCTTATGGCAGACTGGCAGACTATCAAAACAGAATACATCACCACGGACACAAGCTACCGTAAGCTGGCCCAAAAATATGGCGTATCGCATGTCCAGATCGGCAATGTCGGCAAGGAAGAAAAGTGGGTAGAGCTGCGCAGACAGTATTTGGACAAGACATTTGCAAAAACAGTTGAGAAAATCAGCCAGCAGGAGGCCAGCAGGGCCGCTAAGATCTATAGTGTGGCGGACAAACTGCTGCTTCAAATTGAAGCGATAGTCAACCGCAAGGAGCTGCTGGGTGAAAAGACAATTCGGATGCTGACTGCGTCCGTTAAGGATCTGAAGGAGATCCACGGCGTCAGATCCAAGCTTGATGAACAGGAACAGGAGGCGCGCATTGCCAACCTGAGGAAGCAGGCTGAGTCTGAGCAGCACAATGATACGCCCAAGCTGGTGATTGAGGGACTGCCGGAGGAATTCAAGGCATGAGCACGATTGATTTAAGCATGATCAGCGACAAACAGTATGCTTTTCTCTCTGCCAGCAGGAAGCATGTGGGATTTGGCGGCGCCCGTGGCGGCGGTAAAAGCTGGTCCGTCCGCACCAAGGCCAAGATTTTGGCGGCGAGTTATGCCGGCATCAAGCTGTTGATTGTTCGCCGAACATTTCCGGAGCTGGTGAACAACCATATCAATCAGCTGCGGGAAGAGCTGCACGGGCTGGCACGGTACAACAAGACGGAGAAGGTTTTCACATTCCCGAATGGCAGCACCATCAAATTTGGTTACTGCAACAATGACAAGGACCTGGATCAATACCAGGGCGCAGAATATGATGTGATCTTCCTGGATGAGGCCACCCAACTTCAGGAACTCTGGATCAAGAAGATTACGGCCTGTGTGCGTGGCGTCAACGAATTTCCCAAAAGGATCTATTACACCTGCAATCCAGGAGGCGCCAGCCATGGCTATTTCAAGCGTTTGTTCATCGACAAACAGTATGAGGCGGGCGAAGATCCGGAGGATTACAGTTTCATTCAGGCGCTTGTAACGGATAACAAGGCCCTTATGCAGAGCCAGCCGGACTACATCAAGCAGCTGGAAGCTTTGCCGCCCAAACTGCGTGAAGCGTGGCTCTATGGCCGCTGGGACATCTTTGAGGGGCAGTTCTTTGAGGATTTCCGCACGACTCCGGACATTGAGAAGTGCGCCGCCGCCGGCATTACACCAGAGGAAGCAGTACAACAGCACAGATGGACGCACGTTATTGAGCCATTTGACCTGAATAGCGGTGAGCGCAGGGGCTGGAACATCATGCGCAGCTATGACTTTGGATATAACAAGCCTTTTTCCCTGGGCTATTGGGCCGTGGATTATGATGGCGTGCTTTACAGGATCATGGAAATGTACGGCTGCACACAGACGCCGGATGAGGGCGTGAAGTGGTCACCGGACGAGCAGTTCAAGCGGATAAGGGAATTTGAGAACGAGCACCCATGGTTAAAGGGCAGGAAGATCGTGGATAGCGTCGCCGATCCGGCAATATGGGACAGCAGCCGCGGCGAGAGCATTGCGGAGACAGCGGCACGGTATGGCATCTATTTCAGCCCCGGAGACAATCAGCGCATACCAGGCTGGATGCAGGTGCATTACCGGCTTCAGTTTGATGAGAACGGCTATGCACGCATGTATGTGTTCAACAACTGCAAGGCATTTATTCGGACTATGCCGCTGATGATGTTCTCCGAGACGCACCCGGAAGATCTGGATACCAAGCTGGAGGATCACTGCCCGGACGAAGTGCGCTATATGTGCATGAGCAGGCCGGTATCGCCCATTATGGAAGTGGAGCGCAAGCCGATTGTGAGTGACCCGCTTGACCAGTTTACAGAGAAACAACGCCGCAGAGGCTTTATTTAAGAGAGGAGGCAACTCTACACATGACAATGGAACAGAAACCGGAGGCAGTACAGCCTGCAGAGGCTATGGCACCGGCTGTGCAGCCGATTGGAGAAATGCAGCTGAAGAAGTTTACGCAGGTGCTGGAGAAGTACAAGGCAGGCAAGGTGCAGACGGAAAGCCGCATTCTTGCTTCGGAAAACTGGTGGAAGCTGCGCAACACGACGGAGGAACAGAAGCAGACCAACATTGGCGCGGATGGCGGCTTCACCAGCGTTTCCGGCTGGCTGCACAACGTTATCGTCAGCAAGCACGCAGACGCTATGGAGGCATACCCGGAGCCCAACATCCTGCCCCGTGAGGAAGGAGACAAAGGCGAGGCAAGGATGCTGTCTGCCATCATCCCGTGCATTTTGGAACAGAACCGCTTTGAGGCTACTTACAATGATGTGTCCTGGCAGAAGCTCAAGACCGGCACCGGCGTTTACAAGGTGGTATGGGACAAGGGAAAGCTCAATGGCCTGGGTGATATTTCCGTGGAGCGCGTCAACCTGCTCAACATCTACTGGGAGCCGGGCGTGACGGATATTCAGTGTAGCCGCTACTTCTTCCACACCGAACTGTGCGACAAGGACATCCTGGAAGAACGCTATCCGCAGCTGGTGGGAAAGCTCAAAGGACAATCCTTTATGAGCACCAAGTTCCTGTATGACGATCATGTGGACACAGAGAACAAGCACACCGTTATTGAGGTCTACTACCACAAATATGTGCAGGGCAAGAGAACCCTCCAATACTGTAAGTATGTGGGCGATCAGGTGCTGTTTGCCACGGAAAACGAGCCGGAGATGGCAGCGCGCGGGCTTTATGACCATGGAAAGTACCCCTATGTGTTTGACGCCCTGTTCCCCATTGAGGGCAGCCCCTGCGGCTATGGCTATGTCGATCTCTGCCGCAATCCCCAGACGGAAATAGACCTCTTAAAGACCAGCTTCGTAAAGAATGCTATCGTTGGCGCGACGCCCAGGTACTTCTCCCGCGTGGATGGCTCTGTCAATGAAAAAGAATTTCTGGATCTCTCCAGGCCTATTGTGCATGTGAACACAACCAGCGAAGATTCGCTTCGCAGAATTGAGCATGACAAGCTGGATGGCATGTATGTCAATGTGTTGGACAGAACCATTCAGGAGCTTCGTGAGACCAGCGGCAATACAGAGACGTCCACCGGCAATGTGTCTTCCGGCGTTACGGCCGCCTCCGCAATCGCTGCATTGCAGGAAGCCAGCGGCAAGGGAAGCAGAGACAGCACTCAGTCCGCCTACAGGGCTTATTCTGTCATTGTGGACATGTGCATTGAGCTGATCCGTCAGTTCTATGACCTCCCCAGACAGTTCCGCATTCTGGGACAGTATGGCATGGAGCAGTATGTCAGCTACACCAATGCGGGCATCCAGCCACAGCACCAGGGCAACGACTTCGGGCAGGATATGGGCTACCGGCTCCCTGTGTTTGATATCAAGGTATCAGCACAGAAGAAGAACGTATACACCAAGGTTTCCCAGAATGAGCTGGCATTGCAGTTCTTCCAGATGGGTTTCTTCAATCCCCAGATGACAGATCAGACGCTGATGTGCCTGGATATGATGGAATTTGACGGGAAAGACGGCATCATGCAGAAGGTGTTCCAGAACGGCACCATGTTCCAGAAGCTGATCCAGTATATGCAGCTCGCTCTTACTCTGGCAGCCAAGGCCGCACCGGATATGGTGCAGGGATTGAGCCAGGATATCATGAAGACCATGGGCGGCGGTGCACCGATGGGCGGAGGCAATGCCAAGATCATGCAGAGCGACAACATCAAGGGCCTGGGCAGTAATGAGCCGGCCAATGTGGAAAAAGCCCGAAGCCGCGCCGGCGAGGCATCACAGCCGGACGCCGGCAAGGTGACGTCCAAGAGGGAGGGAAAAAAGTGATCCAGGTTATTTATCACCGGAAGTTTCACCGGATGACCATGGAAGGGCACGCAGAAAGCGCAGAGCCGGGGCAGGACCTGGTTTGTGCGTCGGCATCTATCCTGGCCTATACGCTGGCCGCTAACGTCATGCAGCTGACAAAAAATGGAGATGCCCGCGTGGCGCCGGTTGTGAATATGGCCGAAGGAAAGACGGAAATCCACTTCAAGCCGCACAGCAAATACCGGTCTGTTGTGACGATGATCTTCGATTCCATCTGCGCCGGCTTTGCGCTTCTTGCCCATAATCACCCGGCATACATCAAGTTTGAAATTCGGGAATAACAGGGATAGAGAACCGGGAACGAAAAAATGTATCATTAAATCAGGCTTTTGGGCCGTCTTTTGACCTCCTTTTACGCCGCCTGCCGGGGGGCGGCCTGAATACCCCGGACTATAAAACATCATTTTAGGAGGCCAAAGGGATTCGCCACCCCAAAAGTGGCAGATTATATCGGAGGATTTACTCAATGGAAAATGGCACATGGCTGAATTTGCAGCTGTTCGCCGGTGAAGGTGCCGGGGATGGCGGCGGAGAGGGAGCCGCAACGGGCGATATCGCTGTCGACGCCGGACAGCAGAGGCTGCTGGAATTGGGTGTTCCGGCAGACAAGATTCGTAAACGGGCGCAGAAACAGGCTGTGAAGCTGCCGGAAGGCGCGATCAAAACCGCTCCGACCGCGCAGGCAGAGCAGAAGCCTGTAGAGCAGGCCGCCGCTGCTGATAACCCCACGGAAGAACCGACCGAAGCACCGAGCCGCATGAGCTGGGATGAGATCATGGCTGACCCCGAGTACAACAAGCAGATGCAGGCTGTTGTGCAGTCGCGTTTGCGCAGTGCCAAGGGTGCAGAAGAGACGCTTTCCAAACTGACACCTGCCCTTGAAGTGCTGGCAAGAAAGCACAATCTTGATCCGGCAAACATGGACTATGACGCGCTGGCCAAGGCGATCAGCGATGACGACTCTTTCTATGAGGACAAGGCATTGCAGATGGGCGTATCCATCGAGACCGCCAAGAAGATGGACCAGCAGGAAAGAGACCAGGCAAGGCAGCAGCGCCAGGAAGCGCAGACGCTGGAACAGCAGAAAATCCAGCAGCATATTCAGCGCTTGGAACAGCAGGGAGAAGCAATGAAGCAGGTGTTCCCGAACTTCGACCTCCGCAAGGAGCTGCAAAATCCCGTCTTCGCGCGCATGACGTCTCCCAACATGGGCCTCAGTGTGGAGGATGCCTACTATGCCGTACATCGCAAGGAGATTCAGGAAGCGTCTATGCAGGTGACAGCGCAGAAAACAGCGCAGAAGATCTCCAACTCCATTCAGGCAGGTAGCCGCCGTCCCGATGAGAACGGCACCACCGGTCAGGCCGCTTCCGTGACCACATTCGACTATAGCAAGGCGAGCCCCGAACAGAGAGCCGAACTGAAACGGCGCATCCGCGAGGCCGCTGCGCGAGGGGAGAAACTGTACCCCGGAAGATAACCGCGTGCATTTCTCCCACCGATCACAGGAAGGAGAAATATATATGTTTGAAATGTTCAAAATCAACCTTCAGCTTTTCGCTGACGCCGGTACGCTCGTCAACGCCACCGGCAACTACGTGAACGCCTATGACGGCTCTACCACCGCCTTCGACGGCGTCAACACCCTCGCCGGTGAGCTCAAGACCTTCTATGACACCGAGCTGCTGGAAAACGCCCGCGTGGAAATGTTCTACGCGCAGTTTGGAAAGAAGCAGCCCCTGCCTGCCAACCACGGCATGACCGCGGAATGGCGCAAGTGGAACACCTTCGCCAAGGCCAGTGTGCTGCAGGACGGTGTCATTCCCACCGGCCAGAAGTTCGGCATGAGCTCCAAGACTGGCACCATCAACCAGTACGGTACTTATGCAGCTGTCTCTGACAAGCTGGAAATGCGTGCCTACGATGACGTCATTCTGGGCGCCACCGAAGAAATGGGCGCTTCCGCTGCCGAGACGCAGGAGACCCTGATCCGCGACGCGCTGCTGGTCAACACCAACGTGATGTACTGCGACAACATTACCCTGGCCACCGGCGCTGTTGCCGGTACTCCCACCGCGCCCAGCGGAATGGAAGCCTCCACCACCGTCATGTGCATGCTGACGCCGGACAGCGTTGCCAAGGCTGTTACCATCATGAAGAAGAACCGCGTGCCCACCATCAACGGCAAGTATTATGCCGTTATTCATCCCTCTGTTGCGTATGATCTGCGCAAGAGCAAGGAATGGATTGAGGCCCACAAGTACGCGGCCACTTCCGAGATCTTCAACGGCGAAATCGGTGAGCTGCACGGCTGCCGCTTCATCGAAAACGTGTTCGCTCCCATCCTGGACGGCGATTATGCCAACAAGGCCGGCGGCGTGACCTACGCTACCTACTTCTTCGGCAAGGACTCTTTCGGCATCATCGACCCCGAAGGCGGCGCCCTGCAGATGATCGTCAAGGACAAGAGCCAGGTCGGCGGCCCGCTGAACCAGTTCAGCACCATCGGCTACAAGTTTGAGACCAATGGCGCGACCATCCTGTACAGCGAACGTCTTCTGCGCGTTATGAGCTGCTCCAGCTACAGCGCCACCGACGAAGCAAACTGATAACACCACACGGAGGGGCAAGGCACTACGCCCTGCCCCTCTTGCGAATTAAGGAGGAATTTTATGGCGACTACCAATGCAACCAAGACCATGGAAGAGCTGGAGGAAATCAGCATTCCGAGAGGCTATGCCAACGACGAGCCGAATCTGCTTGTGAGCGTGAACGGCGTGAACTATCTTCTGCCCAAGGGCAAGAAATCCAAGGTGCCCAAATATGTGGCCGATGAGATCCGGCGTTCCTGGAGGGCGCAGGATGCTATGGACAAGCACATCGATGAGATGCTGGAAGCGTCCAAATAATCAAACGAGGGGAGCTTCAATGCTCCCCTCTTTCAGAAAGTGAGGGATCACCATGACAATTACCGAAGCGATCACCCAAATTGACACCATCAAGCCCAACGCATACAGCCCCAACGAGAAGATTTCCTGGCTGTCCCGGCTGGACGGCATGGTTAAGCGCCTGATTATTGATACCCACGAGGGCGGCGAGAACATCGTTTTCGGCGGCTATGACAGCGAAACAGACCTGGACACGGAGCTGTTGGTCTCTGCGCCCTTTGATGATATTTATCTGCGCTGGATGGAAGCACAGATCGACTACGCCAACGCAGAATTTCCCAAGTACAACAACTCGATCCTCATGTTCAACGCGGCTTTTGAGATGTTCTCCAATCACTACAACCGCAACCACATACCCGTAACAAAAAACAAACGCTTCGTTTTTTAATAAAGGGAGGGCGTTTCCATGAAATATCCAACCTTGTACGAACTGGCCACCAGTAAGCAGATGGTGGACACGTTCCTCGGCTACAACCACAACCTCCGCATTGCGGAAGGTGAATTTTACGACATGAAGAATCTGACAGCAGACCACTTTCCCATGCTGGCATCCAGACGGCTTCGCGGCTCTGTGGCCACCTATAACAATCCGGCCGGGCTGATCGCCAAAGATGCGCTTGCTGTGGTGGATGGCGCTGCTGTTGTATATAACGGCTACCGCATTGAGATGGGCCTCTCTGACGTCAGGCCCAAGCAGCTGGTGTCTATGGGCGCATACCTGGTTATTTTCCCGGACAAAAAGTATCTCAACACCGCAGACACAGAGGATTTCGGGAGTTTGGAAGCGAGCTGGGAGGCGGGAACGCTCCCCATCACCTATGCGCCATGCTCTGTGAACGGCGAGCCTTATGAAAATACCGCGATCCAGGCAACAGAGCCCAGCACTCCCGCCAATGGTGATTACTGGGTAGATACCTCCAGGGAACAGCATGTACTGCTTCAGTATTCTGCCGGCAGCGCCATGTGGGTGCAGATTCCCACGGTTTACACCAAAATCTCCGCGTCTGGCATCGGGAAAATGTTTGCAGATTATGACGGCGTGACACTCTCCGGCTGCAGATATACCGGTGATGCCAGTGTGGAAGCACAGGTGGAAGAACTGAACGCAACAAAGGTCATTTATAAGCGCGACAATGACTACATCGTAGTAGTTGGCATGCTGGACTATGCGTTTGATCAAACCGGCGGGGTTACTGTGAAGCGCTCCGTGCCTGATATGGACTATGTTTGCGAGGCAGGAAACCGGCTCTGGGGCTGTAAATACGGCCTGATAAAGGGAGAGCCAATCAACGAGATCTACGGCTCCAAGCTTGGCGACTTTAAGAACTGGAACTGTTTTATGGGCATTTCCACGGATTCCTGGGCGGCCTCTGTTGGTTCTGACGGGCAGTTTACAGCAGCGGTCAACTATCTTGGACATCCCACGTTTTTCAAAGAGAACGTAATCCACACCGTGATGATCAGCTCGTCCGGCGCGCATCAGATTCAGGAAACCAACTGCTCCGGCGTGCAGAAGGGCTCCTGGCTATCCCCGGTTGTGGCGGGCGAAATCCTCTACTACAAGGGACTGACGGCGGTGTATGCCTATGACGGCAGCCAGCCGGTGCGGGTATCTGACCAGCTGGGCAGCGCTCGGTACAGAAACGCTGTGGCCGGATCTGTGGGCGGGAAATATTACATCTCTATGCAGGACGATGCCGGGGCATGGCATTTGTTCTGCCTTGACACGGCAAAGGGTCTTTGGGTGAGAGAAGACGATACCCAAGCCGTGATGTTTGCTGCTGTGGATGAAGATCTGTATTTTCTGAATGCTGCCGGTGAGCTGGTCTCCGTCAACGGATGGGACGGAGTTAAAGAAGACGGGATTGAATGGGAAGCGGTTTCCGGTGTGCAGTATTACCGGTATGCGGGGAAAAAATATGTCAGCCGATACAACTTCCGCATCAAACTCGACCCGGGAGCCTGTGTGAAGCTGTATATCCAATACGATTCCTCCGGCGAATGGGAGGAACGCGGCACCATCCACGGCGGCCCGCTTGGCACCGTGACGCTGCCGGTCGTTCCCAGACGGTGCGACCATCTGCAATTTAAGCTGGTTGGAAACGGGGAGTTCCGGCTGTTCTCTATCGCGCGCGTCTTTGAGGAAGGAAGTGACGTATAGTGACAAACATTTCACAGCCTCCCATCCTGAACGGATCGGAAAGGCAGCAGCTGGTTCAGATCCGGCAATATCTGTATCAAATGTCCAGAGATCTGAACTTTGCGCTGAACAATCTGACAGAGGGAAACTTCGCAACAGGCTCTATGGCGCAAAAAGTGCTCAATGGCGGCGACACTGAGGGGCAGCTTGGCACGGAAGCAAAAAAACAGCTATCTGCTTTGAAAAGCCTGATTATCAAGACGGCAGACACTGTTCGTTCGGAGATAGATGTTATTGAAACCAATTTATCAAGCACCTATGTAGCCCAAAGTGATTTCGGTACTTTTACAGAGAGCATCAACACTCAACTGAAGGGAACGGCGGAAAAACTTGAGCAGAACATCGAGTATAGCGCAACCTTGGAGGACAATCTGCAAATCGTTTCTGACGATTTTGACCGGTACGTTATTGAAACCGGTGGTTATATCCATCAAGGCATTATCGGCTATGATGGTGCAGTGCCCATTATCGGCATTGCCATTGGGCAGGATATTCAGGTTTCCGGTACAGATACCAAGGATGGAAAAGAGTATGAAATCATAGATACTTCTTCCAATATGTCGGTCTGGACGACGAATAAGTTGGCCTTTTACGTCAACGGTATGGAGGCCGCCTACGTCTCCAACGGCGCGTTTTACGTTGCCGACATGTACGTTCTGAACTGTCTGTTTCTTGGACAGAACCGCTGGCAGATCTCCACTGATCGAGGACTGACCATTAAATGGATTGGAGGGTAAGCGATGGCGTATGTACCAGGCAAATCCGGCTACTTTGATATTCCTGGAATCAATGGCTTCACCGCCAGGATCGACTGGTCGGAAACCTATGACCTGAATGCAAATAAATCCAAAATCTCTATCGATAAAATATCAATCCAGTCTACCATCTACGGCAACATGTTCTATCCAGGCGGCACCTTGTCGATTGATGGTACGGTGATCCGGGAGATGAACTTTAACGCTCCTGCTACGCACTCCGTGTATCTGCATGCAGGCGACTACTGGTGGGAAATATCCCCTATCGGTGCTGCCAATGCTTTCCCGTGGGTGAGCGGAGAGATTGAACACGATGCAGACGGCAGAAAGGTTATCACAATTTCGCTGGATATCCTTATGTGGAGAAGTGACATCGGGGCGATCCTCGGCCCCACCGGCTCCGCAACCATTGCGCTGACCGACATCCCGAGAGCATCCTCTGCCACAGTCCCCAACTTCACCATGGGAACCGGCGGCACGGTCAGCGTCACGAGGGCCGGAGCAGGATTTACCCACAAACTGTCCGTAAAGCTGGGCAGCAGCACATACGAGATTGCGTCGGGGGTGGAAACGTCCTACAAATGGACACCGGATCTGGCCGAATGGGGACCGCGGGTACCCAATGCCTCATCCGCCGCCTGCACCATGATTCTGGACACCTACAGCGGCGGCACGAAGATCGGAACGGCCGAATACGGATTTACCCTCTATGTGCCCGCCGAAATCGTTCCCGAAGTCACATCGCTGATCGTCTCCCTTATGAATGAGAACGCGACGGTGGACGGCTGGGGCGTGGCCGTAAAAGGCTACACAAAGCTGCAATGGAACGCGGTTGCCTCCGGGGCTTACGGTTCCACCATCAAAAAATATGCGTTCACCGCCGGCGGGCAGACCGGCGATGCCGCCTCCGGCACCACCGGCATCATTCAGACGGCAGGCAGTGTCACTCCAAGTATCAAGGTGACGGACAGCCGCGGCAGAACGGGCAGCAAAAGTGCCGATGCCATTGAAGTATATGACTATGCTGCGCCAAATGTGGCCAACGCTGCTGCTTACCGCTGCGATGAAAACGGCAATGCAAATGAGGCCGGAACCCGCGTTCGTATTACGTTAACAGCCAACATTTCCGCCGTTGGTGGAAGGAACAGCGCCACGCTGCAGTACCGTTACCGACTTGCAGGCGGCAGTTTCGGCTCCTGGATTGATTTCACAAGCGGCACGATCCTCTCCGGCTTTGATGTTGAAAATAGCTATGAGTTTGAGCTGCGAGCTGTAGACGCCCTCGGCATGGACAAAGTTGCCTCTGCTATCGTTCCGACGGAAAGCGTATGGCTCAATGGCAGAGACGGAGGCAAGGGCGCGGCATTTGGCAAGTACGCAGAAGAGGATGACCTTCTCGATGTGGCATGGCGCACCCGTCTGCGGGGAGAAGTCCGCATGGACAAGCCGTATTTCACCGTAGATGATGGCGAAACGGAGTGGATCTTCCCGCCGATGGAAGTGGGGAAAGAATATCGCACAATGGAGCGACATGAGGCAAAAAGTGTATACGCAAGGAGAGTTGCTTATACATTTACGCAAGACATCGGCAACGCGTCCAGCACCATGGATTACGATATCGAACACGGAATAAGTGCAAGCGAATTTGGGGGGCTTGTGCGTTGCTTTTCGTCGGACGGCTTTGCATATCCATTCCCGTATTATACAACAAGCGGCGGCTGCATTTCGTTGAAATCTGTGGACGAAAACGGCATCCATTTGAGGGCGTATAAAGCGACAATGACGGCAAGAACGCTTTATTTCGATGTGTATTACACAAAAGTGTAAAGGAGCACGCAATATATGAAAAAATTGATTTATAAAGTTGAGGGATATATTGCGAAAGAAAACCCCGAGACAAGCAAAGTCGAAAGGCGACTGTCTCTTGCAACCGTGACCATAGAGAATCCGAGCGTGGAAGAAATCGAAAGGGCTGCGGAAATTGCTTATTGCGGAGAATATGCTATTGAGGATGACGGACAGGCAGAACATGAAGCGATGCCAACCGACGCGGAGCGTATCGCTGATCTGGAAGAAGCACTGGCGCTGCTGTTATCGGGGGAAACGGAATGAAGCCGGAATTGAAAGAAAAAATCCTTGCTTATAATAAGTCGGTCAAAGAAAAGACTGAGAAAGCATCTGATCTTGATGTAATAGTGGAAGCAATAAAATGGCTTCCGACCGGTCAGCTTAAAAAGCTGCTGACTGATGATGTTATTGCTGTCTTACAAAAACACGGCGTAAAGTTCTAACCATAAAGGAGGACGCAACATGAATCTTTCTTACGGATCTCAGGGAGACGAGGTCAAAAAGCTACAGCAGGCGCTCAACAGCACCGGCCAATATGCGCTTGATGTAGACGGCGTATACGGCGCCGATACCCAGGATGCCGTGCGGGACTACCAGACGAAAAACGGCCTTACTGTAGACGGTATCGCCGGGGAACAGACGCAGGGCAAGCTGTATGCGCCCGCCACTACCCCGAATACACAGCCACCGGAGAACACGCAAGAGGCCACCCAGCAGCCCGCGCAGAGCAAGCCAAATCCGTCTCAGTACGCCTATGACCCCTCCACTGACGCGGCTTATCAGCAGGCGCTGGGCGCATTGCAGCAGGCGCAGCAACAGCTTCCCACATACAAGGGCAGCTATGACCAGCAGTTGCAGGATATCTACAGCCAGATCGTGAACCGGGATAAATTCTCCTATGACCTGAATTCGGACATGCTGTATAAGCAATATGCAGACCAGTACGCACAGCGGGGGAAAATGGCCATGATGGACACCATGGGGCAGGCGGCGGCGCTTACCGGCGGCTACAGCTCGTCCTATGGGCAGGCCGTTGGCCAGCAGCAGTATGACGCATATTTGCAGCAGCTCAACGATGTGGTGCCGGAACTCTACGGTATGGCGCTGGATCAGTACAACCAGGAAGGACAGAACCTGCTGAATCAGTATGCCATGGTTGGCGACATGGCCGACGATGAATACGGCAAGTATCAGGATGCGCTGAACCAGTATTGGCAGAACCTGTCCTACCTCAAGGGGCAGGCAGACGATGCCTATAAGATGGGCCTGCAGGCAGACAGCACCGGATATGAGCGGCAGCAGGATGCATATGCCAAATTGGTCAGCCTGATCACAGCCACCGGGTATATGCCGACGGCGGAAGAACTGGCCGCGGCAGGCATGAGCGAAGGCGAGCTGAACGCTTATCTTGGCTTATATACTCCGACCAATACTGAAATCGGCTTTGACAACTCTGACAATTCCGACAATTCTGACGGCGGCTTTGACAAATTCAGAGACATATTCAGAGACATATTCAATAAAAAGAAGAAGACGACAGAAGAAGAGTCCATCAACGTTGTGGCTGAATTAAACCATAAAATTGTTGCAGGGGCAAACAAGAGCGAAATCAACGGATATATTCGAGAATTGCTCCGTAGTGGCGCTATCACTACAGATCAGTACAACGCTCTCAAAAAGACATACGCACCTGCAGGGAACGCATACTAAACAAGGAGGTTTTATATGACTTCTTTTGATGAATACAGAAAAAAGCTGAATAGCAAGTATGGCAACAGTACAAAAAGCAGCTCTACAGAAGATGAAAAGAATGTGAAAAACGGCAACGCAAACACATCTCCTTATATTATTCCTAAATCATCCATTGCAGGCACTTCTTTTGAAGCATATCGTGACCAGCTAAATGCCAAGTATCGCACTGACAAAATAGATGCGCGAGGCGTAGACAAGTGGTTTCAAGACGCAGACATAGCCATGGATAGCATGGATCGCTACTATCAGAGCAACAACGGGAGTTATGAGGAAGGTTTTGGCGGTAACGAGGACGTCAGCATTGCCAACTTGTTAAACTCTTCTGCAGATGTTTATCACTATCTTCTTAACCACAAGGACGAGTTTGAAAATTTTGACGTACTGGACGCGATGTTCTCTTCGTATCGTACGGCTTTGAGGCAGTATGACATGAAAAACTATTACATAAAGCAGCACAATCTCCGTCAGGCTGGCTACCAGCAGACGTACCAGGGAAAGACCTATGATGAGATCCAGGCGCTTCTGCAGGACATGGAGGCTGGAGAGGAAAAAGATTGGCTGACCGCGTATAGTCAATCTTCCGAGGTTATGACGCCGGATGTGTACCAGCGGCTTATTTCCGAAAGGCAGGCAGAGATCAGCGCGCTGGAAGAGGCAATCTACGTCTATCGCGCGAGAGACAATTACACCGATTCTGCCGCGCAGGCGCAGTATGAAAACGATATGGCCGCGCTACGACAGGCTGAGCAGGAACTGGACAAGCTGCAAGAGGGAAAGTGGTATGCCGATAATTCGGCCAAGTATGGATCGATCCCGCAGAATGCCGATTTTGCAGCACAATCCCAGGTGGCTGAAGATAAACCTACGCTCAAATTCGGCATTCAGCTTGGCAATAACTTCCTTGGCGTTGGCGATCCGGTCTATGACTACATCAACGACATCGACGGAACGCGGGAGAAAGTGGAATATCTCGCCGATGGCAATGCGTCGAATGCGGCGCTGCATAAGTATAATTTCATGGAAGATCCAGAGGTTGCCACCTATAACTATATCTACAATACAGAGGGCAAGAAGGCAGCCAATGAATATCTGGAATACCTGACTTATGAGCTCAATGCCCGTCAACAGCAGCAGCTTGCAACAAATAACGCAGAATTTGCAACAAAGCACCCGTTCTGGGCTTCTGCGGCAAGCGTCCCGAACCATTTGCTAAGCGGTGCCGGGCTGCTGGATGTGGCATGGCAGAATGCTGTCAAGGGCATTAAAGAGGGTGTTACCGGCGAATATTCCAAACCCATCAATTATAACACCGATTCCATGTCACCTAACACCAGATCCACCACAATCCGCGAGACTGTGGCGCAAAACATTGTGGACAAAACGGGCTCGATTCAGCTTGATTCTGAAAAACTGCCCATTCTGAGCAGCCTTCTGAACGGAAAGAGCTTTGGCGATGTTTACCAGCTCGGTATGAGTATGGCGGATTCTGCCGCCGTTGCGCTTTTGTCTCGCTGGATTGGCAATTTTGGCACTGTTCTGCTGGGCGGCGCCGCCGGCACGCAGGGCATGCTGGAGGCGGTGGAACGGGGCGCGACGGACGAACAGGCGCTTTCCATGGGTATTCTCAACGGCGTGTTTGAGTGGCTGTTTGAAAAAATCCCGCTGGACAATCTGCTGAGCATGATCAAAAAGGGCGAAACGGGCAGTTTCATCAAGTCTGTTTTGCGGCAGGCTCTGACGGAAGGCGGAGAAGAATTCGGAACCTCTGTTGCAAACACCGTTGCCGACATTGTCATTATGGCGGAAAAATCCGACTGGAACACCCTTGTCGAGCAGTACATGGAGGATAATCCCAACATGAGCGAGGCGGAAGCAAGCTTGCAGGCGCTGCGGGATACTGCGGTATCCATTGGCTGGGACTTTGTCGGAGGCGTGATTTCCGGCCTCGGCTTTGGCGGTGGGGCATCTGCCGTTCAGAATGTGCAGCAAAATGCGGCAGCCTTGAAGACGTATGGCGATTCTGCCGGAGACCTTGTTGGCGAAGCGTTGGAACTCAACCCCGACAGCCGCTTTATAAACAGAATGCAGGGCAGGCTGGACGATGGCAAGACGCTTTCCGGTGGTCAACTGAACCGTCTTGTACAGAAGAATGAAAAGGCCATCACGCAGCAGGATGTTGCCACCATCGAACAGGCTGCGATTTCCCGCCTGCAGGAGCTGGGCGAGACCGGCGACGTGGAAGCCATTGCCGCCGCGATCGCCAAACAGGCCGCGGGGAAAAAGCTGACCAGGACGGAGCAGCAGACCATTGCAAACAGCAAGTACGGCACGCGCCTTTCCAATGAGCTGAACCCCGAAAACATTCGCTCCGGCGAATACTCCTCCGGATGGGCACAGCGTCTGGACACCAACCGAATCAACGCAGAAGCGTATAGCAGCCTCGTGGAAGCCGCTCAGATGCCCCAGGAGGCCTCGGAAGCCACAGAGGGGAAGGATGTTGCGCAGAGACTGAACGCAGCGCAGAGGGCAGAAACGACGCAGGAGCAAGCGCCTGCGGAAACTGTTCAGGAAAACCGAACTGTTGCAGATCGTGCAACAACTGAGGAATCTGTGGAAGAGCTGGCAGATGTTGATCCGGATGCCTTGCGTGTTTCTGACGATGGCAAGACGATTTTACAGGAAAGCGGCAAGGAAGTAGAGATTCAGTCAATAGCGAGCGTATCCAACGGTGAACTGACCTTGCGGCTGAAGGATGGCAGCACGGTAAGCGATAAGCAGATTGCATATGGCTCTGAAGGAGAAGCGCTTCTCTATGAGGCTGTTGCCAGCCTGGGCGCAGATGTTGAAATCTCCAATATTCTGGTGAACAACTATCTGAAGAACGACGGCGGTGTGGCTGCCGGTGACTACGCCCTTGGCATGGTGGAGGCATTCCGCTATGGCACCCACAACTTCCCCCGCAGCGAACTGGATAGCAATGCGTTTGCTGCAAAGCTGACTGACGTTCAGAGAAACAGCGCTTATATGCTGGGCGAGCGCTTTGGCGGCAAGCAGACCGGATCAGACAATGCACAGGCCCGCAGAGCAAGGCTTGCAAAGAAGTTCACCGAAACCACCGGCGACAAAAAGACCACGCCCACGGAAGGCAAGGTCCATTTTGAGGGTGACCGCAGCAGCCTGACCGAAAGACAGAAAGTAAGTTTGACCGCTCTGGGAAAAGTTGCCAAAGCTCTTGGGATTCAGATCTATGTGTTTGAGTCCGATGTGGATGAAAACGGCAGGCGCATCGGAGCCAACGGTTGGTATGATCCGAAGGATGGAAGCATCCACATCGATCTGCATGCCGGCACCAGCGGAGAGGCCACCATGCTTTTCACGCTGGCGCACGAACTGACTCACTTCATCAAACAGTGGGCTCCTGCCAAGTTTAAGGTTCTGGCCAATTTTCTGATGAAGCAATACGGCCAGAAGGGTATGAGCGTAGACGCGCTGGTACGCGCGCAACTCTACAAGGCAAAGCAGCACGGCAGGACAATCTCCTACGACACGGCGTATGAGGAAGTCATTGCGGACTCCATGGAGACCATGCTCTCTGACGGCAAGGTTTTGGAGAAACTGGCAGAGCTCAAGCAGATCGACAAAACTCTGTGGGAAAAGATCCGGGATTTCATCAGCGAATTGGCTGAGAAGATCCGCGCAGTCTATGCCGGGCTTTCTCCCGACTCTATGGAAGGCCGCTATGTGGCAGAAATGAAGGACTCCATCGAGACAATTCAGAAACTGTTTACGGAAGGGCTTGTGGAGGCATCGGAGAATTATCTGGCGGCAGGGAAAAACACCACCGAGGATGGTGGTGAGAGACGCTTCTCTTTCAAGGGCACAAACAAAGATGGTATTGAGGTATATGAAACTTCTGAATATGTAAAATCTCTGTCCTGGCAGGAAAGAAAAAAACTCTTCCTCCAGCTGATGCGGAATCAGTATCGGGGAAGAACTGCTAAGTTTATTCGGAATGGTCATGCATACTATGCGACCTTTGAGTACCGTGATGTCAGCAAAAACATCTATGGGGATACTGAGTCCGATCCAAAAGGAAGAGATGCAAAGGTCAATGTTGGCGCTGACGGGAATATTTTCGAACTGGTCGAACACTCTGAATATTTCCTGAGTGAGGCAGAGCGCGGTAAAACTCAAAGAATGCACAGGGGTGTGAAATACTGGGATTACTTCATCAAAACTGTGCAGATAGATGGTGAAATCTATGATGTGCTGGCGAATATCAGAAAAAAGGATTCGGGGAGTTTTGTTTACAACATCGAAATGTATCAGAACAAAAATATAGAGCCATCGTTACCCGAAGACTCGCTTGAAAGCGGTCGAAATAGGGTACCCAATGACTCTAAAACCAGTATACGCAATGATATTGCTGTTGTCAAGAATGAATCCGCTGAAGCGCTGGATATCGACGTGGATGAAAACACAGAAACTGTCGCACCTGCGGTTCTCATGTCCGAGCGCACCTGGACAGAGTCTGACTATGTGCAGGAGCGCAATAAGGCTGCCAAGGAAATTGCCAAAGCAATCGGTGTCTCCGAGAAAAAGGCAAAGGCATACATCGATTCCATCAACAGCATTGCCAAGATGATCGCTGATGACAGAACCAGACTGGATTACTTCTCCAGCCCTGGCAGATCCTCTTTCGTGAGCAATGTGGAATACGGCGGCAGCTTTGATTTCTCTACCCTCTGCAAAAAACGCAGACTCCTCACTGGCACATTTACCGCCATTCAGAAGGCACTGCCCAACGCGGCGCTGACTGCCAATGAAATCCTTGAGATCCGCAACCGAATGAAAGAAGCCGGTCTGGAGGTAAGCTGTGGCCTGTGCTATGTGGAAGGCTCCAGAGCCAACATGGGCCAGTTCGCGAAGGAATTCCTCAAACTGTACAAGCAGTATTACCCGGACGCATGGCAGCCCAATATGGCTGATGTCAACACACCTGACGGCATTGAGTGGGTGAGAATCAATCATCCGGAAGCGTATGAACAGTACGAATACTTCTGGAATCACTATGGCACCCTCAAGCCTGGTGATAAGAATTTGTTTGCATCCCAACAGAAGCCGAAACTTTACCAGCTGCACACGGAATACAAGGGTGAGATCCTGAAGAAGTTCAATGACGATGAGAATGTAGAAGACAAGAACCTGAATGGCGGCATCCGTCTGCAGAGCTTCTCTGACTTTGAAATTGTCCATCTCATTGATACTATGCAGATCATCATGGATATGTCCAGAGTTGGTCTTGCTGGCCAGGCATATACCAAGGTTCCGGACTTTGCATGGGCACTGGGTGACACCGGTCTGAAGATCAACCTCTCGCTGATTGCAAAGGGTGTTGATGCAGACGGTAGACTGGTCTTCGACGATATTGAGGGCATGCCCATTGACGAGGCTATGAAACTGCGCGACAGGTATTCCAAGAATGTGGGCACGATTCTGGTTGCCTTCAATGATGAACAGCTTCTGGCTGCAATGGCTGATGAGAGAGTGGACTTTATCATCCCCTTCCACAGGTCTCAGTGGAAAAAGTCCCAGTATGAGGCTATGGGGCTCCCTGCAAAGACCAAGGACTACACCTACATGCAGAATGAGAAGTACATCAAGCCCCAGTTCCATGAGTACAGAGGCAGGATGGTCCAGGACAAGGCCACCAATTATATGCCGAATGAGTATTGGGATTTCTCCAAGAGCGGTAAGGAGAATGCGGAGGCTTATCTGGAGATGTGCGCCAGAAACAATAAGCGCCCCAAGTTCTACAAGCTCCTGCAGAATAATGGCGATGGCTCTTATTCCTTGAAGGCTGACGGATCTACGGACGGTTACTGGAAGCTGCTGATCGACTTCAAGATGTACGACAACAATGGTAAGGGCAGCCCTCAGACTCCGGTGACCCCCAACTTTAACATGGAAGAGGCACAGAGAATGCTGAATGACTACCAG
>JAZRCV010000037.1:0-1698 GCA_045659925.1 Faecousia sp. | reverse complement strand
GAATATGTCAGAGATCTTGGCTATATGCCGGAGCAGGTGCAGGACTTCTACCCCACCCCCTCCACCATCTCCACGGTAATGTATTATACAGGCCTTGATCCCCGGACGATGAAGCCCGTCTATGTTTCCACGGATGCCCGGGAAAAGGCCATGCAGCGGGCGCTCATCCAGTATCGGGACCCCAAAAACCACAACTTGGTCCGGGAGGCCCTGCGCCTTGCCCACCGGGAAGATCTCATCGGCACCGATCCCAAGTGCCTCGTCCGCCCGGAAAAGCAGCAGCCGGAATCCCGCATCACCAATATCAAGCGCAAGACCGTCCGCCCCATGCCCCCCAGCAAGCGTCGGGGTGGTGATAAGCACCGGGGCAACGGCCGAAACAACCGCAAAAAATAGGCTGACCCAGCCCTCCCTTCCGCCTGCATATATGTTTTGCCGCGGGAATATATTCTTCCATACAAACTCAACGAGGTGGAAGAATGGAAAACACAGCCAACCGCGCCGAACTGTGCGGCAGATTCTTTACACTGCCCGAGGTATCCCATGAGAACCACGGGCAGAAATTCTATCATTTTTACTTAGAAGTGGAGCGGCTGTCCGGGACCGCCGATGTCCTCCGGGTGGTTGCGCCGGAGCGCGTTTTGATGGCCACGGAACTGGAACAAGGCGATATGCTCTTTGTGCGGGGACAGGTTCGCTCCTATAATGAGCATACCGATGACGGTCACAGGCTGCGGGTATTTGTTTATGCCGACGAGCTGCAATGCCGTGAGGGAGAACCCCTCAACGACATCTGCCTGACCGGAGCAGTGTGCAAAGGTCCCGTATATCGCCGCACCCCATTGGGCCGGGAGATCTGCGATCTGATGCTGGCAGTATCCCGGGGCTACCGTCGCACAGACTATCTGCCCTGCATCACCTGGGGCCAGACCGCCCGCCTTGCCGCCACCCTGTCGCCGGGAGATCAGTTGGAGCTTCTGGGCCGCCTGCAAAGCCGGGAGTACCAGAAAACCACCCCAGAAGGCGTGCAGACCCGCACCGCCTATGAGATCTCCGTGCAAAGCGCCCAGCTTTTAGAGGATATTCATCCAATATCGTTAGAAAATTTTTAATTTTTCGGGAACCTTTGGAACATAAGATTCGTCTAAACCACGACCACAAATAAATAGAAACGGAGGCGGTACAAATGAAAAAAGTTCAGACCAAAACCCTTGCCCTGCTGCTTGTGACCCTGCTGCTTTCCAGCATGCTCTTTGGCTGCGCACCCGCAGCGATGGACAAAGCCGCAATGGAGGCAGCACCCGCAGAACCTATGGAAGCACCCATGGCAGATGAATTCTATGATTACGCTGCCATGCCGGAGGAAGAAGTGTGGGTAGAAGAATCCCTGTCCACCACCGCGGGCGGTGGAGAGAACCTCACTTCCGAAAACACCACCGCAAAGAATTCCCTGGCTGAGAAGATCATCTACACCGGCTATCTGAACATCGAAACCGTGGAATTTGACCCCGCTGTTGCCGCTGTGGAAGCAATGGTCAGCGAATTTGCTGGCTTCATCGAAAGCTCCGAGATCAACGGAAGAACCGAATACAATGACGACGGCACCAGTACCCTTGTAGACCGCAATGCCTACTATGTGGTGCGCATCCCCAGCGAGCGCTTTGATGAATTCCTGAAGCGCTCCGGCAGCATCGGCAA
>JAZRCV010000036.1:0-3675 GCA_045659925.1 Faecousia sp. | reverse complement strand
TGTTTTTGATTGGGGTGCAGAAAAAGGTTTGGAATCGTGAAAAAAAGAAAAGACTTTTTATGATTTTTGTGGTATAGTAATATATCAGCGGTTACTGTACCGCGACTTTTGAGGAAAGGGGCGATGTTCGCTTGAAAATCGTTCGCCGCTTTATTTTTACCGTCGCCTTTCTGTTTGCGGCCGTTTTGATGATCCGGGCTGCAAAGGAGCATGGGGATTTCCTCTTTATGTTCTATCCCGGCATTATGCGTGAGATTCAGGTCATTCTTTCCGAATTGACCATTCAGCTTGACTATCTCCTTTGGGAGCGTGTGGCGCTGATCGCTTTGATCTGGGCGGGGGTGACACTGCTTCTGGATATCATCTTGCAGGAGAATATACTGCGCTGGATTTCCGGCGTGACTGCGGTGGCGGCCTTTGTACTCTGCGCCTATGTGGGATTGTCCGGCCTCAACCATTATGCTCCGACTGTGGCCGAGGGCATGCGCATGGAAGTGCGGCAGGACTATACCGTTACGGAACTGAAAAAGGCTGCGGCCTACTACAGGGATGGGGCCAACCAGTTTGCCCCCTATGTAGAGCGGGATGAAAACGGCCTTTATGTTGCAGACGGCACCTTTGAAGAGCTTGCCCAGCAGGTGGGCAGCGGCATGAAGAACATGACCCGCACCAGCTTTGTATTTGGCGGCAGCACCGTAGCACCCAAGGAGCTGGGCTATCTTTCCCGCTTTGATATTCCCGGCGTTTATAGCTGCTTTACCGGCGAGTGCTGCATCAATCCCAATATGGAAGATACTGCTATGCCGTTCCTCATGAGCTATCAGGCAGCCCGGCGTATGTCCATCGTCCGGGAGGGGGATGCGGAATTTATTGCCTCCCTTGCCTGCATCGCCTCTGATAGCCGGGATTACCGTTATTCCGGAAACTTCATGGCCTATCGCTTCTGCATGGAAGCTTTGGCCGCTCTGGACGCCGAAGCTGCCGCTGAGGTCGCGGAAGGTGAATGCGAAGAGCTCAAGGCAGATCTTGCAGCCAGCACCTTCATGCCGGAAGAAACCCTGGGTACACAATGGATGAACCGCATGGAAGCTCTGGAGGAAAAAGAGCAGAGCGAGATTTCTGAGCCGGTGGAATATCCGGATGTGGCTTCTTTGCTTGTGAGCTGGCACATCCAGCTGACCACACCGAAGGTGGTGGAGGAGGACGCAGTTCCCGCCGCTGCCTGATAAACGCCAATGCGCGGCGTGTCGAAAAGTAATTTTCGACACGCCGTTTTCACAAATGGAAGAGAGGAAGATCAATATGCCGGAAATATTGTATAAGGACAATGCCCTTCTGATCTGCTGCAAGAGTGTGGGCGTGGTGTCTGAGCCCAATGGAGGCAAAGGCATGCCCGAGCTGCTCAGTGCCCAGCTTCGGGAAGAAGGGGAGAGGGATTTCATTGCTGGAGTGCATCGCCTGGACAAAAATGTGGGCGGTCTCATGGTGTTTTCCCGCCGGAAGGATGTCACCGGCAAGCTGATCGACCAGGTGGCCCAGCGGCAGATGGAAAAGGAGTATCTTGCCATCGTGCGGGGGTGCCCGAAAGAACCCGAGGGTATTTTAGAAGATCTTTTGTTCCATGATTCCCGCTGCAATAAAACCTTTGTGGTCAAGCGCCAGCGAAAAGGAGTGCGGGATGCAAAGCTTTCCTACCGGGTTTTGGCAAGTGTCCAGCATGAGGATATGACTTTGACGCTGGTGCGGGTGCGCCTGCATACCGGCCGCACCCATCAGATTCGGGTGCAGTTTTCCTCCCGGGGAATGCCCCTGCTGGGGGACATCCGCTACGGCAGCCGGGATCGCCGCTGTGATGCTGCCCTGTGGTCCTGTAGGCTGTGCTTCAGCCATCCTGTCAGCAAGAAGCAGGTGGAGTTTACCTGCCCGCCGCCGGATCAGTATCCCTGGAATCTCTTCGATCGAAAGGAGTTTGGCCTATGAACAAAACCACCCTTGCCCGCTGGCAGATCATCATCTCCATGGTGGCCTTTGGTACCATCAGCATTTTTGTGAAGGGTGTGGATCTTCCTTCTTCGGAGCTTTCCCTCTACCGGGCAATCATCGCCTGCGGCGTTCTTCTTTTCTACCTTCTGGTCACCGGACGCATCCGCAAGCTGGCGGAGCTTCGCAGCAAGCTCTTTGTGCTGTTCCTCTCCGGTGCTGCCATGGGCTTCAACTGGATTTTGCTCTTTACCGCTTATCAATATACCACTGTGGCCCTGTCCACTTTGGCCTATTATTTTGCTCCTACCCTGATCATTGCAGGGAGCATCCTGTTTTTCCGGGAACGGCTGAGTGTGAAGCAGATCGTCTGCTTTATCGCTTCCTCTGCCGGGCTTGTGCTGATCATTGGCGTCAGCGGCGGCGGCAGCAGCGATGTGATCGGTTTGCTCTTTGGCCTTGGCGCTGCCCTGCTGTATTCCATCGTGGTGTTACTGAACAAAAAAGCCGGGGATGTGGATGGCATCACCCGCACCTGGGTGCAGTTTGCCTCTGCGGTGCTGGTGCTGACGCCCTATGTGGCCCTGACCGGGGGCTTTCATCCGGGCAGCCTCAGTATTCCCGGCTGGACGAATCTTCTGATCCTTGGCGTGGTACATACCGGTATCATCTATGTGCTGTATTTTTCCTCCCTGTCCCATCTGGATGGGGAACAGTCCGCAATTTTGAGCTATATTGACCCGGCAGTATCGGTTTTGGTGTCGGTATTTTTCCTGCAAGAGCCCATTACAGCGCTGCAGCTTCTGGGCGGGGCCATGATCATTGTGTTTGCCATGCTCAATGAGATCCGGCTTCCGGGAAAGGGAAGAAAATGACCTATTATATGCTCAATAAGCCCATGGGCTGCGTCAGTGCCAGGATCGACCGGGAGCATCCCACGGTGATGGATCTTTTTCCCGAGGAAGAACGGAAAAACCTCTTCCCCCTGGGACGGCTGGACAAAAATACGGAAGGTCTGCTTCTTGTGACGGATGACGGCAAGCTCAACCGCCGCCTTCTGGATCCGGAATGCCATGTGGAAAAGCAATATCATCTCTGGGCCACCGGGATTCCCACGGAGGAAATGGAAGCTGCCTTTGCCCGGGGCCTTTGGCTCAAGGGCATTCCCCAGCCGACCCGGCCTGCTCGCTTTGAAGTGCTGGAGAGGGGAAGCATTGAAGAGATTTCCGCCATCCTTTTCCAAAACCGCAGAAACCTTTTAGAGGAAGATCCCCGCATGCCGGTGTTTAGTGCCTATCTCTGGCTCACAGAGGGCAAGCGCCATCAGGTCAAGCGGATGCTGGAGGCGGTGGGCAGCTGCGTGGTGGCCCTGCGCCGGGTGGGCTTTGGCCCCCTGAGTCTGGATGAGGCGCTGCAGCCCGGGCAATACCGCCCCCTCCGGGAGGAGGAAGTGCAACTTCTTCGGGAGGCTGCAGGAATGATACGATAAAAGAGGTTGTCTCGTAAGCTGAGACAACCTCTTTTGCGTATTTGGATGTTTATTCTGCCATTTCTTGCGGGTCTTCCGGAAGCTCGGGTCGGGAAAGATAGGGGCACCACTCTGCAGCCAGATAGATGAGAAGTGCCCCAGTCTGGAGAATGTTCTGTACGCCTCCGTCTGCCAGAGCAGCGCCTGCAAAGACCACTGCACAGGCG
>JAZRCV010000035.1:0-8676 GCA_045659925.1 Faecousia sp. | reverse complement strand
CTCCTATGACCTTGCCACCATCCGCTGCGACGCACCCGTTGAATTTGATCCCAATGCGTGCCTGCGGAAGGCGGTCAACGGCAAAGACCTGTATGACCTCTTCCTGCGGCTGGAATTCACCAAGCTCATCGACCGCTACGGCCTTCGCAAATGCGCCTTTGAGGCGGACTGCACCCCGGAAGAGGTAGCCGAGGAATGCCGCAAGGACTTGAGCGATCTGCCATCCATCGGTACCCCCTGTGCGGTATTGGTGGAGGAAGATAGAATTGCATTGGCTACGGAGGAAGGAACCATTTGCGTTTCTATCTCTGAGAATCTTGCATATTTTAAGGAATTTTTCGGCGGTGAAACCCAAAAAACCTGCCTTGATCTGAAGAATCTCTATCACACCTTGGAAGCGCTGGATCTGCCGTCAGATGGCTTCGCATTTGACGCGGCGCTGGCTTCCTATGTGCTGGACCCCACGGTGGGAGATTACTCTTTGGAGAAAATTGCCCTGCAATATCTGTCAAGGGAGCTGAATGATGATCTTTCCGAGCGGGTCTGGGCACTGTGGCAGCTTCGCCCGGTGCTGCAGGAGAAATTGAAGGCCCTTTCCCTTGAGACGGTCTATTATGACATTGAGCTTCCCCTTTGCCGGGTACTGGCCCGGATGGAGGAGGAAGGTGTGGCTGTGGATAAGGCTGCGCTGGCGGAATTCGGTGCCATGCTGAATGAGCGCATCGCTGCCTGCCAGAGCGCCATCTTTGAGATGGCGGGGGAAGAGTTCAACATCAACTCCACCAAAAAATTAGGGGAGATTCTCTTTGAAAAATTGGAACTTCCCCCGGTAAAGAAAACAAAAACCGGCTATTCCACCAATGCAGAGGTGCTGGAAAAGCTGAAGGACAAGCATCCTGTCATTTCGCATATTATGGAATACCGGATGCTCACCAAGCTCAGCTCCACCTATGCCGAGGGGCTTCTCCGGGTGATCGCCCCGGATGGCCGCATCCACACCCGCTTGCAGAACATGGTCACTGCCACGGGCCGCCTCAGCTCCACGGAGCCGAACCTGCAGAATATCCCGGTGCGTACCGAACTGGGCAGCGAAATTCGCAGAATGTTCGTGGCCAGACCCGGCTGGGTGCTGGTGGACGCGGACTACAGCCAGATCGAGCTGCGGGTGCTGGCCCACATTGCGGACGATCCCCATATGCAAAATGCCTTCCGTTCCGGTCAGGACTTCCACAAGGTCACGGCCTCTCAGGTGTTTGGCGTGCCATTGGAGGAAGTCACCCCTGCCATGCGCCGCAGTGCCAAAGCGGTGAATTTCGGCATCGTCTATGGCATTTCCCGCTGGTCTTTGGCAGAGGATCTGGGTGTTTCCACATGGGAAGCCGAGGAATATATCAACAGCTACCTTGCCCGCTTTGCGGGGGTGCGGCGGTATATGCACGATGTGGTGGAAAATGCCAAGCGTGACGGCTATGTCACCACGATTTTTGGACGCCGCAGAAATATTCCCGAGCTGAAAAGCTCCAATTTCAACATCCGTTCCGGAGCCGAGCGCATCGCCCTCAACACCCCGGTGCAGGGCAGTGCCGCAGACATCATCAAGCTTGCCATGCTGCGGGTCAGCAAGGCATTGGAGGAAGAGGCCCTGCAGGCACGGCTGGTGCTGCAGGTGCATGACGAACTGATCGTGGAATGCCCGCCCTGGGAGGCGGAGATGATCTCCGGCATCATCACCCGGGAGATGGAGAAGGCAGCGGAGCTGTCCCTTCCTCTGGTGGCGGAGGCCAAGCAGGGCATGAGCTGGTATGAGGCAAAATAATATGGATTTTAAGATTACGGCCATGGAGCCGGAGCATATTTCCCAGGTGGCAGAGCTGGAAAAAGAGCTTTTTTCTGCCCCGTGGGATGAAAATTCCCTTCGCAGCGAGTTGGAAAACCCCCTGAGCCTGTGGCTGGTGGCCCTTGCGGGCGACCGGGTGGCGGGCTATGTGGGCAGCCAGACGGTGCTGGGGGAGAGCGACATGATGAACCTTGCGGTGCGCCCGGAATTCCGGCGGCAGGGTTTGGGAAGACAACTGGTCAATACCCTCATCTATGAATTGGAGCCGGACAGCCATTGTATGCTCCTTGAGGTGCGGCAGTCCAACGAGGGAGCCATTGCCCTTTATCAGGCGCTGGGCTTTCGTCAGGTGGGCAGACGCCCCAATTATTACAAACGACCCACGGAGGATGCCCTCATCCTCCGAAAGGACTGGTGAAACATGCTGATACTTGCAGTGGAATCCTCCTGCGATGAAACTGCCGTTGCCCTTGTGCGGGACGGCCGGGAGGTTTTGACGGATGCCATCAGCTCCCAGGTGGAGCTGCATAGAATTTACGGCGGCGTTGTACCGGAAATTGCCTCAAGAAAGCACATTGAGGCCATTTACGGCCTGGCGGATCAGGCCCTTGCAAAAGCCGGGGTGACCCGGCAGGAGATTGATGCCGTGGCGGTCACCTATGCCCCGGGCCTCATTGGCGCGGTGCTGGTGGGGGTGAACTTTGCCAAGGCTGCTGCCATGCGCTTAGGCGTTCCCCTGATCCCGGTGCACCACATCCGGGGCCACATTGCTGCCAACTATATCGCCTATCCCGAGTTGGAGCCGCCCTTCCTGTGCCTTGTGGTGTCCGGCGGACATACCATGATTTTGGCGGTGGAGGATTATACTAAAATGCGGATCCTGGGCCAGACCCGGGATGACGCAGCGGGGGAGTGCTTCGATAAAGTAGCAAGAGTGCTGGGTATGCCCTATCCCGGCGGCGCTGCCTTAGATCGGGTGGCCCGGGAAGGGCAGGAGGGGAAGTACCCCATGCCCCGGGCAAAGCTCTCGGGCAATCCTCTGGATATGTCCTTCTCCGGCCTCAAGACGGCGGCACTGAACCTCATCCACCATGCAGATCAGGTGGGAGAGGAACTGGATATCCCCGGCCTGTGTGCAGATTTCTCCGCCGCTGTCAGCGATACCTTAGTGCCCCGCACCATGGAGGCCCTGCGGCAGACCGGCATGATGAAGCTGGCCATTGCCGGCGGTGTGGCGGCCAATTCCCGCATCCGCGCGGATTTTGAGAAGGCCGCCAAGGAAGCCGGAGTCACCCTCTATGTGCCGCCCCTGAGCCTGTGCGGCGACAACGGCGCCATGATCGGCGCCCAGGGCTACTACGAATATCTGGCGGGCAACATTGCCGACCAGACCCTGAATGCCTTCGCCACCAAGACCTTAGAGGGCGAAGCAATCTGAAAAGTTTGAACAAGGAATACCCTCCGGGAAACCCGGAGGGTATGTTTTTTATCAAGGATGCAGTCCGATTGATGGTTTTCTGCAACAAAAAATGCCCGGCTCAGCACAGGCTGAACCGGGCGGGGTGACCTTTGAAATTATGCCATACCGGCGGTGATGATGGCCATCTTGTAGACCTCTTCGGCGTTGCAGCCGCGGGAAAGGTCGTTGATGGGGGCGTTCAGGCCCTGCAGGATGGGGCCGTAGGCGTCGAAGCCGCCCAGGCGCTGGGCGATCTTGTAGCCGATGTTGCCGGCTTCGATGCAGGGGAAGACGAAGGTGTTGGCGTAGCCTGCTACGGGGCTGCCGGGGAACTTCAGCTGACCCACAACGGGGGATACGGCAGCGTCAAACTGCATTTCGCCGTCGATGGCAAGCTCGGGAGCCATTTCCTTGGCAATGGCGGTGGCGGCCTGGCTCAGGGGAACGGTGGCACCCTTGCCGGAGCCCTTGGTGGAGAAGGAGAGCATAGCGACCTTGGGGTCGATGCCGAAGAATTCGGCGGTACGGGCGGTCTCGATGGCAACCTCTGCCAGCTTCTGGGCGGCGGAGACGGTGACATTGCCTTCCTTGTCTACGCTGTCTTCGTAGGAGATGTTGATGGCGCAGTCGCCCATGCAGTAGGTCTCGGGGCCTTCTGCGGTTTCGCGGTACATAATGAAGCTGGAGGAAACCAGATGGGCACCCTTTCTGGTCTTCACGAGCTGCAGAGCGGGACGAACGGTCTCGGCGGTGGAGTAAGTAGCGCCGCCCAGCAGAGCCTCAGCCTTGGCGATCTTCACCAGCATGGTGCCGAAGTAGTTGCCCTTGAGCAGCAGCTCAGCGCACTGTTCCTCGGTCATCTTGCCCTTGCGGAGGGCAACCATCTGCTGCACCATATCTGCCATGCCCTCGTAGGTAGCGGGGTCGATGACGGTGGCCTTGTCGATGGCGAAGCCGCCCTTTTCTGCGGCCTGTGCAACCTCGGCGGCGTTGCCGATGAGGATGACATCCATCAGGTCTTCCTTCAGCAGGCGGTCGGCAGCCTCGAGAATACGGGCGTCGGTGCCTTCGGTGAAGACGATGGTGCGGCGGGTTTCCTTCAGAGCGGTGAGAAGTTTCGTAAACATAGTGTTCCTCCAAAGCATGGGACATTCGTCCCGAATTTATTGTTTTCGTCAAGCTTCATTATACATCGTTTTTTTCTCCGGTACAAGGGGAATTTCGCCAAAAAACGAGACAAAGGAAAAAACAGGGGGCTGCCGGGCAAAGCATTGCACATCCGGTCAGCCTATGGTATAATCGCAGCACAGAGAAAGATCGTAAAAAACAAAGGGGGCAGCTGCCCCTTTTGCGTTAAAAGAAGGGGACCCTATGGAGAAGAACAGCCTCAAAGCCCGCATATCCTACCGCTGCTATCGGGTCATCCGGTGGCTGGTGAAGGTATGCTATCCCAGGATCACACTGGAAGGCATCGATAAGCTTCCCCAGGAGCCCTGCCTTCTGGTGGGCAACCACTGCCAGATGAATGGCCCCATCATTGCAGAGCTTTACATCCCCGGCAACCGGGCCATCTGGTGCGCCGGTGAAATGATGCACTGGAAGGAAGTGCCCGCCTACGCCTATCAGGACTTCTGGAGCGGCAAGCCCAAAGCCATCCGCTGGTTCTATAAGCTGCTTTCCTACCTGATTACCCCGTTGTCCGTGTGTGTTTTCAACAATGCCCACACCATCGGCGTATATAAGGACAGCCGCATCCTCTCCACCTTCCGCAATTCCACCCTTGCCCTTTGCGAAGGGGCCAATGTGGTGGTGTTCCCGGAATGTCCGGAGGCATATAATCAGATTGTGAATCAGTTTCAGGAGGGCTTTGTGGATATTGCAAAGCTATACTACAAGCGAACCGGGAAGGAGCTGCAGTTTCTCCCCGTGTACAACGCCCCGAACCTGAAGAAGGTATGCTTTGGAAACCCCATCCGATTCTGTGCAGATGCACCCAAAGAGGAAGAGCGCCGAAGAATCTGCGATTACCTCATGGATGCCATCACGGATATGGCGGTAAAGCTGCCGAAGCACACCGTCGTGCCCTATTTGAATGTTCCGAAGAAGGACTATCCGTCCAGTATCCCCACGGAAGAAGGGAGCCGCCATGAAAAAGCCGGTGGTTGATTACCGGGAGTTTCGCCTCTCAAAACTCAATACCCCCCAGTTTTCCCATCTCAAGCTGCTGCTGGGCTGGCTGATCTATTTTGCCCTTTACTTTCTGACGGAAAACCTGATCCCGGCGGAGAGTTGCATTCCGGTGCACTGTGCTCTGGATGATCTGATTCCTTTCTGTGAGATTTTCCTGATCCCCTATGTGTTCTGGTATGGGCTCATCGTGTTTTCCCTTGGCTACTTTGCCCTTTACAGCCTCGACAGCTTCAAAAATCTGCAGAAATACATCATGATTACCCAGCTTGTGGCCATGATTGTCTACATTCTCATCCCCAACCGGCAGGATCTTCGCCCAGAGTTTTTCCCCCGGGACAATTTCCTGACCGATATTGTCGCATTCCTCTATGCCTTTGATACCAATACCGGGGTATGCCCCTCCCTGCACTGTGCCTACTCCATTGCCATTGCCTCCGTCTGGCTGCGGGAGAAGAGCGCCGGCATCGGCGTCAAGGTATTTATGGTGGTGGCGGCATTGCTTATCTGTGCTTCCACCATGTTCATCAAGCAGCACTCAGCAGTGGACTTCTTTGCTGCCCTGCCGGTGTGCCTGCTGGCAGAGATTGTGCTTTTTGTGCTGCCAAAATACCAAAAGAAAAGCGGATAATACCAAAACGAAAAACGCTGAGAATCGGCAAGTGGAAGCTTGCCTGTTCTCAGCGTTTTTTTATGGGAGGTTTTATGTTGGCAGGAACCAGTCTGCCTGAACCTCCGACTGCTCCTTTGTCAGGGGAATGGGCACATCACCCTCATACAGATGCAGGGTCTGCACCTCTTCCAGAGAGAGGAGGGTTGCCACAATGCTTCGCAGCAGCATGGTCTTTTCCAGCTCGCTGCACTTCTCCGTCATACCCGGGGCAAAATATACATGGACAGCGCCGTTGTCCACATGAACGCTTTGCACCTCGCCGTATTGGGCAAGGAGGCTGTAATAGCCGTTTCGAGGCTGGAAGTCTGACAGAGCCTGCAGCACCCGTTCGGCATGATCTGTGTCCACGGTCTCCTGAAGGCGCATGGGGAAGGCGGCCAGCCGTTTGTCGCCCTCCAGGCAGAGGTAGAGGGTGGCGTCATATTCGCCGGTACCGCTTCGTACCGGGCCGACGAGACTTTCATCCTCCACAAAGGATTTCGACAGATCCAGATAGAGAGGACGCTTCATCGGATTGTCCTCCACCAGAAATTCCACGCTGTTGATCTCTTCCAGTTGGGTCAGAGAATTCACCACGGAAAATACTGTCATGCGCTCAGACAGCTGCTCCTTCGGCCAATTCTGCACGAATTCGGAGGAGAAGGTCACAAGGCAAACACCGTCAAGCACGGAAACATTCAAAAGTGCGGTGCCTTTCGGGATTGTGGGCAATAGCTGCTCTGATTGGGGGCCTGCGATCAGTGAACGCAGGATGTACTCCGGTAAGTCGTCATCACTTTCCAGCAGATTGGTGCGCCGCTCTTCGATCAGGAAGCGGCCCTGTGCATCGGAAAAGAACAGCCGTACCTGAGCATTGGACTGTCCCGCACTGCGATCACTCAGCACCAGTGATTCCGGGTGGAGTTCAAGGGATTCCTCACCGCCCAGCAGCTGGGTCTGGGCTTTCAGGATCACGGTGTCATAGCCGCCGTATTCCCAAAGGGTACGGGCGATACAGCCCGCAGCGACGCGAAGTCCCACCGCCGACAGGCTGGCCAGAGAATCGTCAAAGGTCAGGGTGATCTCGCCGGGCAGGATCTGAGTTCCGATCAGCTGAAGATCCTTGGGGAAGGGAGAGGTCAGTTCCGAAGAAACCGGGCCGCGCAAATACAGTTCCATAAGCCCGTCAATGCTTTGCTGCTCCCAGCGGATGCTTCGCATTTCGTAGGCCATGATGCCTGTCTCGGAAAAGACGGCTTCCTCACGTTTGTCCCGATAGTAAAATCTGACGCCATCGGCTTCCGCAACCTCCGGCTGCTGCCAACAGCCGGAAAGCATCAGCATCAGGGCAAGACAAACACATAGTATCTTTCTCATGTTTTTTCCTCCTGTGCTGCGCAATAGGGGAACACCACGGTAAAGCAGGCGCCGCCCTCGGGGCGATTGGACACACCCACTGTGCCGAAATTGCGCACGACCATATCGTGAACAATGGAAAGGCCCAGGCCGCTGCCGCCTGCCATGCGGGATCTGGCCTTGTCTACCCGGTAGAAGCGATCAAATACCAGCTCAATGGCATGGGGCGGAATGCCCACACCGCCATCTTCCAGACGGAATATGACATGGTTCTCGTTTTTTTCAAGGGAGGGGCGCAGAAGTCCGCCATCCAGATTATACTTGATGCCGTTCTCCACCAGATTGAACAGGATCTGGTACAGGTCGTCCTCTGCAATGGCAATGGTGCAGCCGGGGATGGTGGCATCTTCCAGACGGATGTGCTTTGCCTCCATCTGGGGCCGCAGCATGCGGAACACCTTATGGGCCACGGTCTGAATGTCCACAATGCTTCGCTCTTCCTCTGTCATGGAGTCCAGCTTGGTCAGTTCCAGCAGCTTATGGGACATGCGGGTGAGGCGGTCTGCTTCGTTGCCGATGTCGCCCACGAATTCCCGCATCATTTCCTCGTCCATGTCATTTTGCAGGATGGAATCTGATAACAGCTTGATGGAGGCCAGGGGCGTCTTGAGCTCATGGGATGCATCCGATACAAACTGTCTGCGCCGCTGCTCAGAAACCCGCAGCCGGTCCGTCAGTGCGTCAAATTCGGTGGCAAGATGGCCCATCTCATCCCGGCTGCGCAGCTTGAGTTTATGGGAATAGTCGCCCTCCCGCACAATGCGGATGGAGAGGAGAATGCGCCGCAGCTTGTGGATATAAACGCCGGAAGAAAAGGTGGACAGCAGAAGCACCATGGCTTCCAGCACGATGGACAGATTCAGAACGGTTTTTTCCAGCCCCTGCAGAAAATCGCCCTGCCGGCTGTCATTGAGCGTGAGGTATACCGCGCCAATGGGGATATCATAATACATGATGGGCACGCAGCCATAGCTTTCCACTACACCGTTGTAAAAACGGCCATAGAACACCGTGTTGCCCTCCAGCGCCCGTACCACGGCAGCCATCAGGAATTGAGCGCCCGTTTCATTGTCGCGGGCTGTGGAATCGAACACAGCAACGCCCGCAGCGTCCGTGATGACGATG
>JAZRCV010000034.1:0-7405 GCA_045659925.1 Faecousia sp. | reverse complement strand
GCCTCCTGGATCTGCTATTTCAAGGCCCTTTCCATGGGCGATGTGAACAAGGTGGTTCCCATTGACAAATCCAGCACCATTTTAACGGTACTGCTTGCCATCATTTGCTTTGGTGAGACAGACCGGCTCTTCGTCAAGCTTTTGGGCACAGCACTTCTGGCAGTGGGCACCCTCCTGATGGTTGAGAAAAAGGACGCAGAGGAAAAAGCCGAAAACAAGGGTTGGATGCTCTACGCAATCCTCGCCGCTGTATTTGCCGCCCTGACTTCCATCCTTGGTAAGATGGGCATTTCCGGGGTGGAGTCGAATTTAGGCACTGCCATCCGCACCGGCGTGGTGCTGATCATGGCATGGGTCATCGTATTTGCTCAGGGCAAGCAATCAAAGCTGAAGCAACTGGATAAAAAAGAGCTGATGTTCATTTCCCTGTCCGGTGTGGCCACCGGGGCCTCCTGGCTGTGCTACTACTATGCCATCCAGAATGGTGTGGTCAGCATCGTGGTGCCCATCGATAAAATGAGCATTCTGATCGCTGTGATCTTCTCTTATTTCGTATTCAAGGAAAAACTGTCGAAAAAAGCATTCCTCGGACTTGTCCTCATGCTCTTTGGCACACTTGCCATGGCCATCTGGGGATAAGCTTCCGAATCAGCTTACGAACCAGACCGCCGCAGAGCATAGCGCTTTGCGGCGGTTTGCCATATATCGGGGTGCGGGTATGGATTGATTTTTTTCTGCTTTAATGTTATAATGAAGCAAACTTTTTGAAGGCGGCGAGACTTTGAATATCTTACACATGAAATACGCGGTAGAGGTGGCAAAGGCTGGTTCTCTGAGCAAGGCTTCCGAACGGCTTTATGTGGCTCCTCCCAATATCAGCCGCTGCATCCGGGAACTGGAGACAGACCTGGGCATCACTATTTTTGAGCGCACGGCCAAAGGCGTCACCCTGACGGCGGATGGGGAGGAATTCATTCACTACGCCAAGGGTCTGCTGAGTCAGATCGCCCATATTGAGAATCGCTTCCGGGAAGGCACCATCAAAAAGCAGAAATTCTCCATCTCCGTACCCCGTGCCTGCTATATCGCCGAAGCCTTTACTGAGTTTACCAAGCAGCTGTCGCAGGAGCCTGCCGAGGTTTTTTACAAGGAAACCAATTCCCAGAGAACCATTCACAATGTTCTCAACCACGATTACAAGCTGGGCATTATCCGCTATGCGCAAAATTATGAGCGCTTCTTTATGGCAATGTTGGAGGAAAAGGGGCTGTGCTACGAAAATGTCACAGAGTTTTCCTATGTGCTGCTCATGAGCAGGGAGCATCCCCTTGCCGGGAAAGAGGAAATTGCCCTGGATGATCTGACCCAGTATGTGGAGATTGCCCATGCAGACCCCTATGTACCGTCTTTGCCCATCTCCAAGGTGGTGAAGGAGGAACTGCCGGACAACATCGCCAGAAGGATCTTCATTTTCGAGCGGGCCAGCCAGTTCGACCTGTTATCACGGAATCAGGAGACCTTTATGTGGGTCTCGCCCACACCTCAAAGTGTGCAAAACCGCTATGATCTTGTGCAGAAACACTGCGGGGAGAACAAAAAGATTTACAAAGACATCCTGATCTATCGAAAGGACTACAAGCTGACGGAATTGGATCGCAGGTTCATTGCAGAGCTCAATGCGTCCATTCAAAAACATCTTTAAATCGTCAGGCTGGAGGCAGCGGGAAGAATTTATTCTGCGTCCAACTTTCAATCGATCAAGTATTATCGATATTGATAATGCAATAAAAACAATTTCGTAATTCTCAAAGTACATCTTGTCTGATAGAATAAACCCAAGAAAGAGAAAGGTAACAGCGGATGGAAGATCCATTCCCCTGTTACTTCGCAATAACCAATTAGGCGACCCCAAGTGAGGAGGACCATTATGGAAAACAAAACCTATGAAATGATTGACAGCGTAGAAAAGCTGCAGCGGGCGATTCGTCGCATGAGAAAATCGCAGCAGATTTTTGCCACCTATTCCCAGGAACAGGTTGACCGCATTTTCCTGGCTGCTGCCTCTGCTGCCAATAAGGCAAGAATTCCTTTGGCCAAAATGGCAGTGGAAGAGACCGGTATGGGTCTGGTGGAAGATAAGGTCATCAAGAACCACTATGCTGCAGAATATATTTACAATGCCTATAAAGACACCAAAACCTGCGGCGTGATCGAAGAAGACAAGGCCTACGGCATCAAAAAAATCGCGGAGCCCATCGGTGTGGTTGCAGCGGTAATTCCCACCACCAACCCCACCTCCACCTCTATTTTTAAGTGCCTGCTGGCACTGAAGACCCGCAATGCCATTGTCATCTCTCCCCACCCCAGAGCAAAGCGCAGCACCATCGCAGCGGCAAAGATCGTTCTGGAAGCTGCTGTGGCAGCGGGTGCTCCGGAGGGTATCATCGACTGGATCGATGTACCGTCCCTGGATATGACCAACACCGTTATGAAGGAAGCAGACATCATCCTTGCCACCGGCGGCCCCGGCATGGTAAAGGCCGCATACTCCAGCGGCAAGCCTGCCATTGGCGTGGGCGCGGGCAATACCCCCGCCATCATTGACGAGAGTGCCAATATTCTGCTGGCGGTCAACTCCATCATCCATTCCAAGACCTTTGACAACGGCATGATCTGCGCCTCTGAGCAGTCTGTGATCGTGCTGGAGCCGGTATATGAGGCGGTGAAGGCAGAATTTGCTGCCCGGGGCTGCTACTTCCTCTCTCCGGAGGAAACGGATCTGGTGCGCCGCACCATCCTCATCAACGGCGCGCTGAATGCCCGCATCGTGGGTCAGACGGCGGAAAAGATTGCCTCTCTTGCGGGCGTTACCGTCCCCGCAGGTACCAAGATCCTCATCGGCGAGGTGGAAAGCGTCGAACTGAGCGAGGAATTCGCCCATGAAAAGCTCTCTCCCGTCCTTGCCATGTATAAGGCCACCAGCTTTGAAGATGCCCTTGCCAAGGCAGAGCGTCTCATCGCCGATGGCGGCTACGGCCACACCTCTTCCATCTACCTCAACGAGATCACCGAAAGGGAGAAACTGGACATCTTTGCCGCACGCATGAAGACCTGCCGCATCGTTGTGAATACCCCCTCCTCCCACGGCGGCATCGGTGACCTTTATAACTTCAAGCTGGCCCCCTCCCTGACCCTTGGCTGCGGCACCTGGGGCGGCAACTCCACCTCTGACAATGTGGGGGTTAAGCATCTTCTGAACATCAAGACTGTTGCAGAAAGAAGGGAAAATATGCTCTGGTTCCGTGCTCCGGAAAAGATCTACATCAAGAAGGGCTGCCTGCCTGTGGCCTTGGACGAACTTAAGACCGTGATGGGCAAAAAGAGAGCCTTCATTGTCACCGATACCTTCCTGTATGAAAACGGCTACACCAAGCCTGTCACCGACAAGCTGGAGGAAATGGGCATTGCCCATGCCACCTTCTTCGATGTGCAGCCGGACCCCACTATGAAGAATGCCAGAGATGGCGCTGCCCAGATGGCAGTCTTTAAGCCCGATACCATCATCGCTCTGGGCGGCGGTTCTGCCATGGATGCGGCCAAGATCATGTGGGTGCTGTACGAACATCCCGAAGCAGACTTCATGGATATGGCCATGCGCTTCATCGATATCCGCAAGCGTGTCTACGATTTCCCCAAGCTGGGTGAAAAGGCATACTTCATTGCCATCCCCACCTCCGCCGGTACCGGCTCCGAGGTAACGCCCTTCGCCGTCATCACCGACGATGATTCCGGTGTCAAGTATCCTCTGGCAGACTATGAGCTGCTGCCCAACATGGCCATCATCGATACGGACTTCCATATGTCCGCTCCCAAGGGTCTCACCGCCGCTTCCGGCATCGATGCCGTTACCCATGCGGTGGAAGCCTACGCCGCCATGCTGGCCACGGATTACACCGACGGCCTCGCCCTGCAGGCTTTGAAGAACATCTTCAAGTACCTGCCCCGGGCTTATGAAAATGGTCAGACCGATGTGGAAGCCAGAGAAAAGATGGCAAATGCCGCCACTATGGCGGGCATGGCTTTCGCCAATGCCTTCCTGGGCGTGTGCCACTCCATGGCCCATAAGCTGGGTGCCTTCCACCACCTGCCCCACGGCGTTGCCAACGCCCTGCTGATTGAGCAGGTGCTGCGCTTCAATGCCTCTGAGACCCCGGTGAAGATGGGCACCTTCTCCCAGTACGATCATCCCCATACCCTTGCCCGCTACGGTGAGATCGCCGATGCCCTTGGCCTTGGCGGCAGCACCGACGAAGAAAAGCTGGAAAACCTGATCCGTGCCATCAACGAGCTGAAGGAAAAAGTGGGTATCCATCCCAGCATCCGGGACTATGGCATCACCGAGGCCGACTTCCTTGAAAGCCTCGACGAAATGCTGGAGCTGGCCTTTGATGACCAGTGCACCGGCGCCAACCCCCGGTATCCGCTGATGAGCGAGATCCGCCAGATGTACCTCAATGCCTATTATGGAAAACAGCCCGGCCAGACCGAAAATGCCTGATACAAGGGAGGTAGAACCATGAATTTCGATCAAGTGATTGCAGTCAGAAAGAACAAGACCATTTACCGGGACGGTGATCGGTGCATCAAGCTGTTTGACACCGAATATTCTAAGGCCGATGTTCTCAATGAAGCCCTGAATCAGGCAAGAATTGAAGAAACTGGCCTCAATATTCCGAAAATTTTGGAAGTCACCATGATTGACGGCAAATGGGCCATCGTCTCCGAATTCATTGAGGGCAAGACCCTTGCCCAGCTTATGGAGGAAAATCCTGAGAAGCAAGGAGAATATCTGGAGCTTCTGGTGGATCTGCAGCTTACGGTACATGCAAAGACCTGCCCGCTGCTGAACAAGCTGAAGGACAAAATGAGCCGCAAGATCGGCGAGACCCGCCTGGATGCCACCACCCGCTATGACCTTCACACCCGCCTTGAGGGCATGCCCAAGCATAAGAAGGTCTGCCATGGAGATTTCAATCCCTCCAATATCATCCTCACGGCCGATGGTACTGCCTATATTCTGGACTGGTCCCACGCCACCCAGGGCAATGCCTCTGCCGATGCCGCCAGAACGTATCTGCTGTTCTGCCTGCAGGGTGATTTGGCCATTGCCAAGCGCTATCTTGCCCTGTTCTGCGAAAAGAGCGATACCGCAATGCAGTATGTGCAGAAGTGGATGCCCATTGTGGCAGCTTCCCAGTCTGTCAAGGGCAATGAAAAAGAGCGGGAGTTCCTCCTTTCCTGGGTCAGTGTTGTGGATTACGAATAATTATGCGTCTGATGCGCAGCAGTTGGAAATGAGATAATGATAAATGCCCCGGTTTTGCTTTTGCAAAACCGGGGCATTTTGTAATACAAGTTGTTGGGATTATGCTTCCTCGGGGAAGGCATAGCGGGCCTTGAACTTCTTGAAGCGCTCTGCGTACTTGGCGCTTTCCTGCAGCTCGCCGGCCTTCAGGGCGCTGAGGTATTCGTGGGATTCCAGCTTGCCCTCAGAAACCTGCAGCATTTCGATGGCCACATTGGAGCAGTGGTCGGCGGTGCGCTGGAAGGCGGTGAGCAGATCTTCCAGAACGAAGCCGTATTCCACGGTGCACTTGCCATCGCGCAGGCGGCGTACATGGCGGGACTTGATTTCCTTTACCAGAGCGCTGATAACCTGCTCATGGGGCTCGACAGCGAGGGCGCGTTCCAGATCCATGTCGGTGTAGACGGAAATGGTACGATCCAGAATATCCATGACGGCACGATGCAGCACTTCCAGTTCCTGCTTGGCAGCGGCAGAGAAGTCGATCTTCTTTTCTGCAATTTCCTGACCTGCCTTGGCGATGGATACGGCATGGTCTGCCACGCGTTCCAGATCGCTGAGGGTATAAAGCACGGTATTCAGGGTGCGGTTATCTGCTTCAGAGAGGTCACGGGAAGAAAGCTTGACCAGATAAGTGCCCAGGGCGTCTTCGTAGCGGTCTGTCTCGTCTTCCAGTTCAATGACCTTCTCCATGACGGCGGGATCATAATTCTTGGTCAGGCTGATGGCGAGCTCCATAGCTTCTCTGGATACATAGGCCATACGGGTGGCGATTTCCATAGAACGCTGGACAGCAACAGCGGGGGTTGCCATCAGACGCTCATCCAGCAGCACAGGTGCCTGATGCACAGGCTCTGCGGGAATGGTCATATAGGCCAGCTTTTCCAGCAGCTTGCTCATGGGAAGCAGCACGGCGGTGGCAGCAAGATTGAAGCCGGTGTGCACGATGGCGATGTCCTGAGGGCCTGCGATATTTTCCAGGAAGGACCAGGGGAAGAAGAGGCCGATGCCATAGAAGACCAGCGCAAACAGAACGACACCAACGATGTTAAAATAGAGGTGCACCAGAGCGGTACGGCGGGCGTTGCGATTAGCACCTACGGTGGAGAGCATTGCGGTCACGCAGGTACCGATGTTCTGGCCAAGGATAATGGGAATGGAGGTGCCAAAGGTAACAACACCGGTGGCACACAGACCTTGTAGGATACCAACGGAGGCGGAGGAGGACTGAATCACAGCCGTCAAGGCTGCGCCCACCAGAATGCCCAGCAGGGGATTGGAGAAGGATACCATGAGTTCAGCGAACCAGACTTCATCCTGCAGGAACTTCATGGAGCCGCTCATCAGATCCATACCGGTCATCAGGGCCATAAAGCCCAGGAAGATGGAGCCGATGCCCTGCTTATATTCACTCTTGGTGAACATATAAAGCACAATACCAATGGCGCCCAGCAGGGGAGCCAGGGTAGAGGGCTTGAAAATCTGGATCAGCAGGCTGTCACCTTCCAGTGCGGTGAGGGACAGCAGCCAGGCTGTGACGGTGGTACCCACATTGGAGCCCATGATGACGCCGATGGCCTGCTTCAGGGTCATAATACCGGAGTTAACGAAGCCGACCACCATGACGGTAGTGGCAGAGGAGGACTGAATGACTGCGGTAACAGCCATACCAAGGAAAAAGCCCTTGAATACATTGGAACTCATTTTTGCCAGGATGGTCTGCAGCTTACCGCCAGCCAGACGCTCCAGAGATTTGCCCATAATGTCCATGCCGAACAGGAACAGGGCAAGGCCGCCCAGAAGGGTGACCAGCTTCAGAATGTACATCGTTGTCGTCATGTTGTATCTCTCCCTTTGTAAGGTTTTTCATTTATTTCCGACAAATATCATTATAGCCGCTTCTTTCCAAAAAACCATGGTGATTTTGAAAAATCCATGTAAAATCTATGTAAAGCATCCTCCGGCATGGGAAAGCGGTTTCATCATGCCGAAATATGGCTTTATACTTGTTTTTGATAAAAAAGTTTAAAAATAGCATCA
>JAZRCV010000033.1:0-3484 GCA_045659925.1 Faecousia sp. | reverse complement strand
CCGCTAAGACGGCCCATCAGCTCTGCCAGAGGTTCCATAACCGCTCTGAGATCATAAAGTGCCTGGCTCAGGGATGCAAAATCCACTTCGCCCATGCTCTGCAGGCTTTCCTCCACCTGCTGGGCCATGCCGCCAATGGCTGCCCAATCCACCCGGGACAGCTTCTGTGCCACATCACCAACTTGCTCCATGGCATCGCGCAGCTGCACCACATTCACCATGATTACCACGCAGGTGATCACCACCGCCACCATGATGACGGCCAAAAACAGCATGGTCAGCCGATTTACTTTCAGTTGCTTTTGCAGAAGTTCATATGAATTTTCCATGATTCTCCTCCTGTTTCACATACCGGACTGTCTCCGGTCTTCTTGCCTCCATCATACCGCATTCGGGCTTTGTTTGCAAGTCCCCGGCGAAAAGGCGTTGGCATTTGCGGCATTTTCTGATATAATAGGCAGGAAAATTTTAAGTTATCACGAAAGGGGGCCCTCCCATGGGCACTGCATCAAATAAGCACCTTTGCCTGGGCCTGCTTGCCCATGTGGACGCCGGCAAAACCACCCTGAGCGAGGCCCTGCTTTACCGTTCCGGTATGATCGGCAGTCTTGGCCGGGTGGATCACAAAAACGCCTTTCTCGACACCCACTCCTTAGAGCGGGCAAGAGGCATTACCATCTTCTCCAAGCAGGCGGTGCTGCAGCTTCCCCAGACCACTGTGACTCTGCTGGATACTCCGGGCCATGTGGACTTTTCTGCCGAAATGGAGCGCACTTTGCAGGTGCTGGACTATGCCATTCTGGTCATCAGCGGCACGGATGGGGTGCAGGCCCACACCCGCACCCTTTGGCGGCTGCTGGAGCGCTATGCGGTGCCCGCCTTCATCTTTGTGACGAAAATGGATCTGCCCGGGGCAGACAGGGAAACCGTGCTTCGCGGTCTTGCCTCCCAGCTCAAGATCCCCTGCGCAGATTTCAGCCCCGAGCTATCTTCCGATGAGCGGTTTGATGCCTGCGCCATGTGTGCAGAATCCCTCATGGAAGAATTTTTGGAAACCGGCGCAATTTCTGACCCTTCCATCACCCAGGCCATCGCCCGGCGGGAGCTGGTGCCCTGCTTCTTCGGCTCCGGCCTTCGCATGGAGGGTGTGGATCAGCTGCTGGACGCCCTGTCCCGCTACACCAAAATGCCGGAATACGGCGAAGCCTTTTCCGCCCGGGTCTATAAAATCTCCAGAGACAATCAGGGCGGCCGCCTGACCCACCTGAAAATCACCGGCGGCAGCCTGAAGGTCCGCAGCTTACTGCGCTACAACAGCGAAAACGGAGAAAAGCGGGAGGAAAAAATTCAGGCCATCCGCACCTACTCCGGCGAAAAATTCACCACTTCTGAGGAAGTGGCGGCCGGCAGCGTCTGCGCTGTGCTGGGCCTTAGCTCCACCTGGCCCGGTCAGGGCCTGGGCGAGGCTTCCGAGGCCCAAAAGCCCCTGCTGGAACCGGTACTCAGCTACCGCATCGTGCTGCCCCCGGAGGTGGACGCCCGCACCATGCTGCCAAAGCTGCGGCTTCTGGCAGAGGAAGACCCCCTGCTTCGCATTGTATGGCATGAAGCGCTGCAGGAGATCCATGTGCAGCTCATGGGTGACATTCAGATCGAAGTATTATGTAAACTCATAGAGGAACGGTTCGACGTATCCATCACCGTGGATGCTGGACGCATCCTATACAAAGAAACCATTGCTGACCCGGTGGAGGGTGTGGGGCATTTTGAGCCCCTGCGCCATTATGCAGAGGTGCATCTGCTTTTGGAGCCTCTGCCCCAGGGCAGCGGCCTGCAGTTCACCACAGACTGTAGCGAAAATGTGCTGGACCGCAACTGGCAGCGGCTGATTCTGACCCATTTGGTGGAAAAGCGGCATTTGGGCGTACTCATAGGTGCCCCCATCACCGATCTTCGCATCACCCTGAAATCCGGCCGCGCCCACCTGAAGCACACCGAAGGCGGCGACTTCCGTCAGGCCACCTACCGGGCGGTGCGTCAGGGTCTGATGAAGGCAAAAAGTGTGCTGCTGGAGCCTTGGTATCAGTTCCAGATCCTGCTTCCCTCGGAGCATCTGGGCCGAGCCATGAGCGACATCCGCATGATGGACGGCAGCTTCGATCCCCCCAGTGAGCAGGACGGCCTCATGCTGCTGTCCGGTACCGCACCTGTCATCTGTATGCGGAACTATGCCCGGGATCTGAGCGCCTACACCCACGGCAGAGGCCAGCTTAGCTGCTTCGTTTCCGGCTATGCCCCCTGCCACAACGCCGCCCGGGTCATGGCGGAGACAGACTATGACCCCGTGGCTGACCTTGAAAACACCCCGGACTCCGTGTTCTGTGCCCACGGCGCAGGCTTCAATGTGCGCTGGGACAAGGTGCAGGACTATATGCATCTGGACAGCTGCCTGAAAGAACGGCAGGTGGATGAACCCATCGTCCGGCAGCGAAATTTAAACATTGACGATAAAGAATTGGAAGCCATCATGGAGCGGGAATTCGGCCCCATCCGCCGAAGAGAATACTCCGCACCCCGGCGCAGCCCCACCCTTCAGGAGCGCACCATCCCCGACCGGATCAAGTCTCAGCACTTGATCGTGGATGGCTACAATGTGATCTTCGCCTGGGAGGGCCTGCGGGAACTGGCCCAGCATGAGCTGGAACTGGCCCGCGAAGAACTAATCAGCCTTCTGATCAACTATCACGGCTTCACCAAATGTGAACTGATCGTGGTATTTGACGCCTATAAGACCCCCGGCAACCCCGGCTCCCGTACCGTGCGGGACGGTGTGCACATCGTCTACACCGCCCATGGCGAGACCGGCGACCGCTATATCGAGCAGCTTGCCAATGACATTGGCAAGAACCACAATGTCCGTGTCGTCACCAGTGACGCACTGGTGCAGCTCTCTGCCCTGCGCTCCGGCATTCTGCGGGTCAGCGCGGCGGAATTCGAGCAGGAGCTGATGCGAACCAACGAGCAGATTGCATCCCTGCTGCGCTCTTTGCGCGCAGGTCCCGACCGGATGCATTCCCTGATTATTCGAAAGAAGGGAGAAAAGCATGGAAGCTGATCTGCTGCGAAGAGCACTGGATCTGTCCCGCAGGGCAGAAAAATATGCCGCCTGCACCAACTCCTCCTTCCTCACCCCGGCAGAGCAGCAGGAATTAAAAATGCTCTGCGCCCGGGAGCGGGATATGACCATGGTGTTCCACGGCGGCGCTGCGGATTGCGATCGCTGTTGTGCCTTCTTCCTGCCCTCCTGGCAGGCGCCGGAGGATCTTGACCCCGCCGAAGCCATCGCCGCCCTGCGCATCACTGCCGCCTTCGGCAACCCCGGCCACCGGGATTTTCTGGGGGCCATTCTGGGTCTTGGGGTGAAGCGGGAAGCACTGGGAGACATCCGCATGGCAGATGACCACACCTATCTTCTCTGCCTTGA
>JAZRCV010000032.1:0-5111 GCA_045659925.1 Faecousia sp. | reverse complement strand
TTCTTTCCAAAAAACCATGGTGATTTTGAAAAATCCATGTAAAATCTATGTAAAGCATCCTCCGGCATGGGAAAGCGGTTTCATCATGCCGAAATATGGCTTTATACTTGTTTTTGATAAAAAAGTTTAAAAATAGCATCAAAATGTTACGGTGATGGTGGTTCCTGCACCGGGCGTGCTTTGCAGCTCCAGAACAGCATTATGGAAGGCTGCTGCATGTTTTACAATGGAAAGGCCCAGGCCGGTACCGCCGGAGCGCTTGGAGTGGCTTTTGTCCACACGATAAAAGCGCTCAAAAATGCGGCTGTGATGCTCAGGCGGGATGCCGATGCCGGTATCAGACACGGACAGTACGGGACATCCATCCTTTTCAATGATGCGGATATCCACCTTGCCCTCCGGAACATTATATTTTATCCCATTGTCGCAAAGATTATATATGAGTTCATAGAGCAGTCTGCGGGAACCCTTGACAATGGAAACCTTACCGCCAACGGTGATGGTGACATCTTTCACCCGGGCGGCATCCCGAAGGCTGTCGGCAACCTCAGAAGTCAGGGACAGAAGCTCCACATCCTCTCTGGGGATATCCACACCTTCGTCCAGTTGAGAGAGCCGGAGGATGTCCTCCACCAGTGTTACCATGCGGGAGGCCTCTGTGCGGATGTGGCCCACAAAACGGGGAACCTCCGATGCCGGCACCAGACCATTCTCCAGAAGCTCGGCACTGCCGATGATGGATTGCAGGGGTGTTTTCAGCTCGTGGGATACATTGGCGGTGAATTCCCTGCGGTTATGCTCTGCGTTTGTAGTTTCTGTTGTATCAATGGCCAAAATGACAATGCCGGTGATATTCCGGCCAGACCGGGTACGGCTCAGTTCAAACTGGTACTCCCGTCCGTTCCGACTTTGGTGCAGGATGCTGCTGCCTTCCTCCAGCGCGGTTTGCAGCGCCTTGTGCATTGCGGGGCTTTGGTCGATGGTGAGGAAGGGCTGACCGATGCATTGTGCATCCGTTTCAAACAGCGCTTTTGCGATGGGATTGATGGTCAGGATGATGCCATGGTCATTGAGAAGGATAAGCCCTTCCTTCATGCTCACGGTGATCTGCTCAAATTCATCGGCCTTTTGCCGCAGAGCCTGCACCTGAGAGGAGACCTGCGTGTGCAGATGATTGATTTGTGCCAGCAGGGGGGTTAGCTCCCGGTAGGCGTCATTTTTCATGGGGTTTTCCAGATCCAGATGGTTCAGCGGTTTCACAATGCTTCCGGCTATGCGGTGCGCCAGAATGGCGGAAAGGGCAATGGCGATCAGAAGCACGGCAAAAACAGGCTGCAGCATATTCAGAACAAAGGCTGCTGCAGAGGCCTGACTGATGCAGATGCGCAGTACACTGCCGTCTTCCAGCCGTGTGGCCTCATAGAGATTTTTTTTCATGAGGGTTTCGGAATATCTTACGCTGCTGCCGCTGCCGGTCTCCAGCGCCTCCGCGATCTCCTCCCGGTTTGCATGGTTCTCCAGAGGTGCTCCGCTTGTGTGGGAATCAAAGAGCACAGTGCCGTCCGGGGAAACCCAGGTCAGACGCACGCCATCGGAAGCTGCATGCTGCAAAAAGGCAATGCCGTTTTGCTCCGTGCCTGCCGCAGCCAGACGAAGCTCATCTCGAAGCTGCGTTTCCTGAAGCGCCGCAAAATGATGGAAGAAGACCCCCATAACGAGTGTCAGACTGCACAGCAGAACCACAGCCACCACCAGAAAGGTGGAGCGAAAAATTTTGCCGGTCATGCTGTACCCTCCCATAGATAGCCCACATTACGGACCGTTTTCACAAAGCTGCCGTATGTGCCGAGCTTTTGCCGCAGGGTGCGGATGTGCATGTCCACGGTGCGGGTCTCGCCCAGAAAGTCCATGCCCCAGATTTCGGTATAGAGCTGCTCCCGGGTGTAAACCTTCTTGGGATGGGACATCAAAAGCCGCAGGAGCGAAAACTCTTTATAGGTCAGGGCGGCGGGCACACCGTCAATGACAGCGCTGTGGGCATCCAGATCCACGCACAGTGTACCTTCACAGAGTATCCTTGTCTCCTTCTTGGGCTGGCAGCGGCGCAGTACCGCCTTGACCCGGGAGACCATTTCCATGATGCCAAAGGGCTTTACCAGATAATCGTCAGCGCCGATATCAAGACTTTGCACCTTGTCGTATTCTGTTCCTTTGGCAGTAGCCATGATGACAGGGATCTCGTGCCAGCGGGGAGAGCTTTTCAGAAGGCGAAGCAGCTCCACGCCATCCATGCCCGGGAGCATGATGTCCAGAAGCACCAACTCCGGTGTTTCCGTTTCCAGGGCAGCAAGAAATTCCGCGCCGGTTTCAAAGCCCTTTGCCTCAAAGCCTGTGGACATCAGCGCGAATACCTCGATATCCCGAATACTGGCGTCGTCTTCTACACAAAAAATCATAGCCGTTCCTCCTAAATGCCTGTGCCGGGTGATACTGCCCGCTGTGCAAAGCCTTGTGACGGTTGTGTGGGTTGGGATAATAATAGTGTACTTTTCTTTCTGCAAAATTGCAAGTGCTTCCACTTTAGAAATAGAAAAGAATGCTGAAAAGCATAGGGGCTGTTCCGCATTTAAGCGAAATAAAAGTTGCTGTTTTATGGAGTAATCCCGGTGTTTGGCAGAAGTTTGTCGTTATGTTTTTTTATGATGTGATTTTGAATATATATTTACAATTTGTGGGGTTTGTGATATCCTTATCATAGAAAGGTATCGGAAGCGGAACCGCTTTCGAATCCTGATAAAGAAAGGGTGATCCACTTGGAGAAAGACAGCATCCGGTATGCGGTCCAGATGAAAAATATTACCAAGCGATTCGGGTCAGTTGTGGCGAATAACAATGTCAGCTTCGATCTTCGCAGCGGTGAGATTCTTTCCCTTTTGGGCGAGAACGGCAGCGGTAAGACCACGCTGATGAATATGCTTGGCGGCATTTATTATCCTGATGAAGGCCAGATCCTCATCAATGGCGAGAATGTAACCATTGCATCCCCCAAGGATTCTTTCCGCCACGGCATTGGCATGATCCATCAGCATTTTAAGCTGATCGATGTGTTTACCGCCGCTGAGAACATTGTGCTTGGTCTTGAAGGCGAGAAGGGCAAGCTGGACAAAGCTGCCATCCGCAAGGTGATCCAGGATATTTCCGATCGTTACGGATTTGAGATCGACCCGGATCAGAAAGTATATAATATGTCCGTTTCCCAGAAGCAGACGGTGGAGATTGTAAAGGTGCTCTATCGCGGTGCGGACATTCTGATTCTTGATGAGCCCACTGCGGTTCTTACCCCCCAGGAGACGGAAAAGCTCTTCTCCGTCATGCGGAATATGAAGGCGGACGGTAAGGCCATCATTATCATCACCCATAAGCTGCACGAAGTTCTGTCGGTGTCTGACCGCGTGGCAGTGCTTCGCAAGGGCGAATATGTGGGCTGTGTGGATACGAAGGATGCAACCCAGCAGTCCCTGTCTGATATGATGGTGGGCCACGCGGTGACCCTGAACATCAACCGCCCCAAGCATGAAGCCCCGCAGGAGCGCCTGATCGTGGAGCATCTGACCGTCAAGAGCAAGGATGGGGTCAAGCGGCTGGACGATGTGAATTTCGTGGCCAATGGCGGCGAGATTCTGGGCATCGCGGGCATTGCTGGCTCCGGTCAGAAGGAACTGCTGGAGGCCATTTCGGGTCTGCAGCATCTGTCTGCCGATAGTAAAATCACTTACATCGAGGAAGACGGCAGCAAGAAAATGCTCAATGAGATGGATCCGCTGGATATCATCAACATGGGCGTGCTCCTGTCCTTCGTGCCGGAGGATCGCTTCGGCATGGGCCTTGTGGGCAGCATGAATATTGTGGATAACATCAAGCTCCGCACCTATCGCCGGGGCAAGAGTGTGTTCACCGATCAGAAATATCCCCGGGATCAGGCAGAGCAGATCGTGCAGGATCTGGAGGTTGTGACCCCGGATGTGAATCACACACCCCTGCGTCGTCTTTCCGGCGGCAATGTGCAGAAGGTACTGGTAGGCCGTGAGATCGCCTGCTCACCCAAAGTCCTTCTGACGGCATATGCGGTGCGCGGCCTGGATATCAACACCTCCTACACCATCTATAATCTGCTCACCGAGCAGAAAATGAAGGGTGTTGCGGTGGTGTATGTGGGCGAAGACCTTGACGTGCTGCTGGAGCTGTGTGACCGGATTCTGGTCCTGTGCGGCGGCAAGGTATCCGGCATTGTGGATGCCCGCACCGTAACGAAAGAGCAGGTAGGTCTGATGATGACCCAGATGGGAGGAGGTAAGCAGGATGCACCATGATAGCAAAGAACCCATGATCCGCATTTCCAAGCGGGATGGTCTGCCCTTTTCCAAGGCAATGGGGATCCGCTTGATTGCGGTGGCACTGGCCCTGATCGTATCGGCGGTGGTGATTTTTGCCATTGTCCATATGAACCCCATTCGTGTTTACTTATCCATGATCTCCGGCGCATTCGGCACCAGTAAGCGTATCTGGTTCCTGCTCCGTGATACCATGATCCTTACCTGTATCGCCATCGGTCTTGCGCCGGCCTTTAAGATGCGCTTCTGGAACATTGGCGCGGAAGGCCAGATGCTGATGGGCGGTATTGCCACAGCGTTCTTCATGATCAAGTTCCCCAATGCGCTGCCGATCCCGGTCCTGTTCCTTTGCATGATCGTGGGCGCCATTGTGCTGGGCGCTATCTGGGGCCTGATTGCCGGTTTCTTCAAGGCAACTCTGAATGCAAATGAAACCCTGTTCACCCTGATGCTCAACTATATTGCAATCCAGTTCACCTCCTTCTGCGTGTCCAAGTGGGAAAATCCCTTCGGCAGCAATACCGTCGGCACCATCAATGCCCGCTCGAAGATCGGCTGGATCGGCAATATGTTCTCCGATGGCTATAATACCGACTTTGCCTGGACGGTGATCATTGTTCTGATTCTGGCAGTGCTGATGTTCTATTATCTGCGCTCCACCAAGCAGGGCTTTGAGATCTCCGTGGTGGGTGACTCTGAGAATACTGCCCGCTATGCAGG
>JAZRCV010000031.1:0-8496 GCA_045659925.1 Faecousia sp. | reverse complement strand
TACGATGCCAAGACGGGATGCCATGCTCTGCATGATGATGACAGAGATGGTGGAGAAGAGAATTGCCCACAGAAGGGTGGTGCCGTAGCTGGCGCCGGATGTGAAGCAGGAAGTAACGGTGCCGGGGCCAATGAAGGCTGCAGCAACGACTGCGCCGGGGCCGACTTCTTTCAGACGCTGCCAAAAGGTTTTGTTCATGATGAATCCTCCTTGTGTAAATATATTTCGCACGAAGTGCGAATTAGATGGGGGTGGAAATGCGGATAAAAAATCAAAAGATATTATAAATATTCTATCACTGAATGCAGAGAATTTCAATAGAAAATTTTGAATTTATTCATATTTTTTTGTCTAATCTTAAAGAACTTGTGCAATAAAGTATGGAAATATGCTGAAAACACATGAAAAACCCGTCTGTTTTCGACGTTTTTTGAAAAATGCATTTTGCAAAAAAGATTCCCAAAAAGAAAAAACCTTTGTTTTTGCAGGAAAAATTGCAATTTATTAAGAAGAAAGTTCTTTTTTGGAGTGCATATTGGTGCTTCATGCAGTGAAATAGTCATCTGTGCACTTGCTCTCTTTGAAAGATAGTGCATGCCGAATCCCACTTTGCGGCGCAAAGCATATCAACAAAACCGCCTGCGCCCATATAGAGGTTTCCGGTGGCAACAAAGCCTGTACGCCCCCACATTTATAATTTATAAAAAAGTAAAATTAACCAAAAAGCATGGATGAAACGATCATTAAATTGTAATTGGGCTTTGTTTGCAAAAAGGGCTTGAAATGACAGAGTTTGGGTGATAGGATATTAATATGCAGGAAATACTGCGTTTTGCCGGCACATATGCTATGGGATACTGCCCACCCGGTTCCCGGCGATACTATATAGTCAGGCAGGTGATGGAATGAGCAAACTTTTCTCCCCGGTTTCCGGATGGATCAACCGGAAGGTTCGAACGGCATCCCCCGCCAAGGTAATCACTCTTGTTTTTGCGGCTATCATTTTATTAGGAGCCTGCTTGCTGATGCTGCCCTTCGCTTCCAGAAGTGGCCAAAGCTGCGGCTTCCTCACGGCATTGTTCACGTCCTGCTCTGCCACTTGTGTGACGGGACTGTCCCTTGTGGATACCTATACCCAGTGGTCGGCCTTTGGGCAGATTGTGCTGCTGCTCCTGATTCAGGTGGGCGGCCTTGGTTTTATGACGGTGTTCTCCCTGTTCCTGCTTGTGATCCGGGCAAAGCTCGGCCTGAAGAAGCGAATGCTCCTGCAGCAGACCTATGGCCTGACGGATATTCATGGGGTGGTGGGTCTGCTTCGCAGAGTGGTGCTGGGTACTGTGGTGATTGAATTATCCGGTGCTGTGGTGCTTTGCCTGCGGTTTTTGAAGGATTTCCCTTTGAAAAATGCCATCTGGATGGGGCTCTTTCATTCTGTTTCTGCGTTCTGCAATGCGGGCTTTGATCTCATGGGACGTGTCAGCCCCGGTTCCAGCCTCGCGTTCTATGCAGAGGATCCCGTGGTGTGCATCACGGTAATGCTGCTGATCACTTTGGGCGGCATTGGATTCTTTGTCTGGCAGGATCTTTGGAGCAACCGGGCAAATCTCAAGGGGATTTCCGTCTATTCCCGGCTGGTGCTGTGTACCAGTTGGATTTTGGTGATTGGCGGTGCGGTGCTGTTTGGCGCAGCTGAGTGGAACAACCCGACAACTTTGGGTGCATTTGCTCCCGGTGCTAAGGTGCTGGGCGCGGTGTTCCAGTCCGTTACCACCCGCACGGCAGGCTTTGCCTCCTTTTCGCAGGGGGCTATGACAGAGCTTGGAAAGGTGCTGTCCTGCATCTGGATGCTCATTGGCGGCAGCTCCGGCTCCACCGCCGGTGGTATGAAGACGGTGACGGTTGCAGTGCTTTTGCTCTCCACTTTGAGTGTATTGCGGGGCAGATCCCGGCTTACGGTGATGCATCGCACGGTATCCCAGTCTCAGATTTCCATTGCTGCCACCATTGTGACGCTGATGGTATCCTTGTCCCTGCTTGGTGCCATCGTGCTGGTGGCGCTGAACGACATCTCTTTTGTAGATGCCCTGTTTGAGACCACTTCGGCTCTGGGCACCGTAGGACTTACGGCAGATCTTACGCCGACGCTCAGTATGCTTTCGCATATCATGATAATTATATTTATGTTCTTCGGTCGAGTGGGAATCATGACCATTGCCATGGGCTTCCTGCTCAGCGACAGGACGGAGGAACGATTCCGCTATGCCGATACAAAACTGATGATGGGGTGATATCATGAATTCCTATGCAGTAATTGGTCTTGGGAAATTTGGCAGTGCTGTGGCACTGGAGCTGATGGCTTCCGGCTGCGAGGTACTGGCCATTGACATTCATGAAGAAAATGTACAGCATATCGCCGACCGGGTGACGGATGCGGTGGTGGCGGACGCAAGGGATGAGGCGGTGCTGCGGAATCTCGGCATCCGGAACTATGACTGCGCCATCGTTTCCATTGGCGACGATGTGGCTGCAAGCATCCTGATTACCCTGATGCTGAAGGAGCTTGGTGTGCGACAGGTGGCCTGCAAGGCGGGCGACGAGGTGCACAAGAAAGCCCTTCTGAAGGTGGGTGCGGACCGGGTGGTGATTCCGGAAAAGGAAATGGCCGGCCGCTTTGCCCAAAGCCTTGCCCGCCCCAATGTGGTGGACTATATTGAGATTTCCAATCAGTTTGCCATCATTGAGATGGCAATTCCCAAGGACTGGGTGGGTAAGAGCCTGAAAGAGCTCAATGTTCGGGCGAAGTACGGCGTCTCGGTCATGGCCTTCCGCAGGGATGGCCAGATGGAGCTTTCCCCCAACCCCGATGAAAAGATGAGAAAAGGTGAAATTTTGGTGATCCTTGGTCATGAGGAACGCCTTGCAAAACTATATAAATTATGATGGAAGAATATATTACCAGCCGACAGAACCGGCTGTTTCAGCATTTAAGAAAACTGCAAAGCTCCCGCGCCTATCGGCAGGAAACGGGAGAGTTCTGCGCCGACGGCACAAAGCTTCTGGAAGAGGCGATCCGCTGGTATCCGGGGCTGCATACGGTCATTGCCTGTGAGGGGTTGGTACTCCCCAAGCTGCCGGATCATGTCCGGCTGGTGCGGGTGCCGGAAAGCCTGATGCAGGCGGTGTCCACCATGAAAGCGCCCCAGGGCGCCATCTTCCTGTGCCGCATGCCGGAGGAGCGGCCTTTGACGGTGGAACCCGGCAGCCTGATCCTGGACGGCATTCAGGATCCCGGCAATCTGGGTACGATCCTTCGTACTGCGGACGCTCTGAATGTGCCGGTTCTGCTCACCGACGGCTGCGCCGACCCCTATAACGAAAAAACCGTGCGGGCCTCCATGGGCGCAGTATTCCGCACCCAGCCCCGGCAGGCTAAGGCAGAGGAAATCCTTTCCTTCTGCGCAGCCAATCACATCCCTGTGGCAGCCACTGCCCTGTCCGCCCGATCTGAGGACATTAGAAATACAGACCTTTCTGCCTGTGCTGTGGTCATCGGCAGTGAGGGGCAGGGGATCCGGGAACTGTTTTTAGAAAAATCTGATAAGCTTTTGATCATTCCCATGCAGGAGCGGTGTGAATCCCTGAATGCCGCGGTGGCAGCCACCATCGTGATGTGGGAAATGAGAAGATAAACACCATAGATAGAAAAAAGGTGACAAAATGCTCCGATATTGGATCTGGCTCAGCACAAGAACCGGCGTGTCAAAGGCACGGCGGCTGGAGCTTCTGCGCCGTTTTGGCTCTGTGCAGGAGATCTACCATGCCGGAGACAGTATGTTGGAGGATATGGAGGATCTGAGCGAAGCCGAGCGGAAGGCTCTTTCCGATAAGGAGCTGAGGGATGCGGAAAACATCCTGAATGAGTGCTACGAGCTTGGCATTCAGATCCTGACATGGCAGGATGCCCAGTATCCGGAGCGGCTGCGTGCCATCCACGATCCACCGGTGCTGCTGTATTATAAAGGTAGGCTGCCGGATTTTGGCGCAGCACCCTGCATTGCTCTGGTGGGTGCGCGAAAGGCCTCTGCCTTTGGCATGCTGACAGCCAAACGCCTTGGCTATCAGCTGGGCCAAGCCGGTGCCATTGTGGTGTCGGGTCTGGCAGATGGCATTGACGGCATGGGCATGGTGGGCGCATTGAGCGCCGATGCCCCTGTGGTTGGTGTGCTTGGCTGCGGCGCAGACATCATTTATCCAAAGAAAAACCGCGCATTATATGAAGATACCATTGCCCGGGGCTGTATTCTGACGGAATACCCGCCCCATACCCCCGCCATTGGCTATCACTTCCCGGTGAGAAACCGCATCATGTCCGGCCTGTGTGATGGCGTGGTGGTTGTGGAGGCGGCTGAGCGCAGTGGCTCTCTGATCACTGCAAAACAGGCGCTGGATCAGGGCAGGGATGTGTTCGCTGTACCCGGCAATGCCGGCAGCGAAGCCTGCGCCGGCTCCAACCATCTGCTGCGGCAGGGTGCCAATCTTGCAGAGAATGGTTTGGATGTGCTGCAGGAGTATGTTGGCCGCTATCCCGGCCTGAAGCTCTATATGGAACGGGGCGTGAAATTGGGTCTTTCCTTCCAGGATCTTCGTCAAAATGCGGCAAATTCCAGGCAAACTCCAGAGCCAAAAGTGGCCGCAAAGGTACAAACTCCGAAAAAAGCCGTTGACAACGAAGAAAAAGGGAATTATATTGAGCTAAAAGCACTCATGCGAACCCTTCCGCCGACACAGTGTGCCGTGCTGGAAGCGCTGCATGACGGGCCAAAACTGGTGGACGATATCATCGATCTGGCACAGATCCCCGCCCAGGAGATCATGTCGGCGTTGACTATGCTGGAAATCCGCCGTTTTGTCACCAAAGTCTCCGCAAATCGCTACGCATTGGCGGAGCATCTGATACCATAATGATCCGGAGGTCCATCCATGGCAAATGGAGCAACAAATCTGGTGATCGTAGAGTCGCCCTCCAAGGCGAAAACGATTGGAAAATATTTGGGAAAAGACTATGTGGTCAAGGCCTGTATGGGCCATCTGCGGGATCTGCCCAAGAGCACCTTGGGCGTAGATCTGGAAAACTCCTTTGAGCCCCACTATATCCCGGTGAAGGGCAAGGAAGCCCTGATCCATGAGCTTCGCGATGCCGCAAAGGAAAGCGACATCGTCTATCTTGCAACGGACCCTGACCGGGAGGGCGAAGCCATCTCCTGGCATCTGAAGGAACTGATGCGCCTTCCCGATGAGAAGACCCGCCGCATCACCTTTAACGAAATTACCAAGAATGTGGTCAGCCGCGCCATCCATGAGCCCAGAAGCATCGACATCGATCTGGTGGATGCCCAGCAGGCACGACGCATTCTCGACCGCATTGTGGGTTATCAGCTCAGTCCCCTGCTGTGGAAAAAGATCCGCAGGGGCCTTTCCGCAGGCCGTGTGCAGTCTGTGGCCACCCGTCTTGTGGTGGATCGGGAGCAGGAGATCCGGGACTTTATTCCCAAGGAATACTGGTCTTTGGATGTGCACCTTGACCGGGTGGGAAAGCCCGGCAGCTTTGTGGCCCACTATTACGGAGAAGAAAAAAAGCGGGAGCTTCAGTCCGAAGAAGAAGTGCTGGAGATCATTGCAGATATTCAGGGTAAGGCATTTGAGGTTAAGAGCGTCCGGAAAACGGAAAAGAAGCGCAACCCCGCCCCTCCCTTTATCACCTCCACCCTGCAGCAGGAGGCCTCCCGTAAGCTGAACATGACCCCCAGACGCACCATGGCCATTGCCCAGCAGCTTTATGAAGGCGTGGACATCACAGGAGAAGGCACTGTGGGTCTGATCACCTACATGAGAACCGACTCCCTGCGTCTTTCCGACGATGCCCTGATGGCAGCGAAGGATTATATTACCGGGCGCTACGGCGCTGCCTATTATAACGGCACCCCCCGGCGGTTTAAGACGAAGAACACCGCCCAGGATGCCCATGAAGCCATCCGCCCCTCCAATGTGCATTTGGATCCGGAGCGGATCCGTCAGGATCTCACCCCGGAGCAGTATAAGCTCTACCGTCTGATCTGGAGTCGCTTTGTGGCAACCCAGATGGCATGCGCGGTTTACGATGCGGTGAGCATCGATACCCAGTGTGCCGGGCACACCTTCCGGGCCAACCATCAGAGCCTGCGCTTCGCTGGTTTCACAGCGGTGTACGAAGAAGGCAAGGACGATGAGCAGGAGGAGATCCAGTCTCCGCTGCCCGATCTGCAGGAGGGAGAACCCCTCAGCCTGCGGAATCTGATGAAGGAGCAGCATTTTACCCAGCCTCCCGCCCGCTATACGGAAGCTACCTTGGTCAAGGCCATGGAGGAAAAGGGTGTTGGCCGCCCCTCCACCTATGCCAGCATTGTTTCCACCATTCAGGATCGGGAATATGTCATCAAGCAGGATAAACGCCTGGCTCCCACCCCCCTTGGAGAGATCGTCAATGGCCTCATGGTGGAGCGCTTCAGCGATATCGTGGATGTGGGCTTTACCGCAGGTATGGAAGCCCAGCTCGACCAGGTGGAAGAGGGCAAGGTGCCCTGGCGTCAGGTTCTGACGGAATTCTATGATGTGTTCCATAAAGAGCTGGAGGATGCGGAGGAAGCCCTCAAGGACACCCGCATTAAGGTGCCCGATGAAGTAACGGATGAGATCTGCGAGAATTGCGGACGAAACATGGTGGTAAAGGTCAGCCGCTTTGGTCGGTTCCTGGCCTGCCCCGGTTATCCGGAATGTAAGAATACCAAGCCCATTGTGGAGCGTATGCCGGGCCGCTGCCCGAAGTGCGGCTCCGGAATGCTCAAGCGCAAGTCCAAAAAGGGCTATGCCTATTATAGCTGCGAAAAGGGTGCCCAGTGCGGCTTCATGACCTGGGATGTGCCCACGGCTGACGATTGCCCCCGCTGCGGACAGACCCTGTTTAAAAAATCCGGCAGAGGCCGCATGAAGCACTTCTGCATCAATGAAGCCTGCGAGGCCTTTGTTCCTGAGGATCAGCGTGGTTACCGCCGCAAGACGGAAACCGCTGCGGAAGGGGAAGACAAGGCCCCGGAGGAAAAGAAGAAACCCGCAGCAAAAAAGACGAAAACTACCAGAAAAAAAGCTGAAAAGGGGACGGATAAGGCATGATGAATGTAAAAATCATCGGTGCAGGACTTGCTGGCTGCGAAGCGGCATGGCAGCTTGCACAGCGGGGTATTTCCGTAACCCTGTATGAAATGAAGCCGCAGAAAATGAGCCCTGCCCATCATTCGCAGGACTTTGCGGAGCTGGTTTGCTCCAATTCTCTGCGAGGCGATCGGCTGGAGAATGCGGTGGGCCTTCTGAAGGAAGAGCTTCGCCGCGCTGGAAGCCTGATCCTTGCCTGCGCGGATGAGACAAAGGTGGAGGCAGGCGGCTGCCTTGCGGTGGACCGGGGCGGATTCTCCGCTGCGGTCACGAATAAGATCCGCAATCACCCCAATATCACTGTGGTGGAAGGGGAAGTGAGTGAGATTCCCGAGCCTCCCTTCATCATTGCCACAGGCCCCCTGACTTCGGATGTTCTGTCCGAGGCTATCGGGCAGTATTTTGGCGAAAATACCTATCTGAACTTTTATGATGCCGCCGCACCTCTGATCACGATGGAATCCATCGACATGACGAAGGCCTGGTTTGCCTCCCGTTATGACCGGGGCAACGCGGATTACATCAACTGCGGCATGGAGGCGGAGGAATACCGGGCCTTTGTGCAGGCCCTTCGCACAGCGGAGGAAGCCCCTGTGCATGGCTTTGAGGATAAAAAGGTCTTCGAAGGCTGCATGCCGGTGGAAGTGATGGCCCGTCGCGGGGAAGATACCCTGCGCTACGGTCCCATGAAGCCGGTGGGCCTCAAGGACCCCGCCACGGGCAAGGAACCCTATGCGGTGGTGCAGCTCCGGCGGGACAATGCCGCGGGCAGTATCTATAATATTGTAGGCTTCCAGACCCATCTGCGCTTCCCGGAGCAGAAGCGGGTATTCTCCATGATCCCGGCACTGCATGACGCGGAATTTGTGCGCTACGGCGTGATGCACCGCAACACCTTCCTGAAATCCCCCGGCCTTTTAGACCAGTGGTTCTCCGACCTTCGGCAGCCTTTGGCCTTCTTTGCAGGCCAGCTTACCGGCGTGGAAGGCTATGTGGAGTCCACAGCCTCGGGGTATCTGGCGGCGGTCAGCCTGTATGATCGGCTGTGCGGGAAAGAGCCCCGGGACTATACCAGAGAGACTGCCATCGGCGCTCTGGGCTATTATGTCAGCGACACTTCGGTTGTGAATTTCCAGCCGATGAATATCAATTTCAGCATCATATCCCCCCTGGATCGTCGGATCCGGGGAAAGAAAGAGAAGAATCTTGCCATTTCCACCCGAGCACTTGAACGGCTGGAACAGATTCTTG
>JAZRCV010000030.1:0-2378 GCA_045659925.1 Faecousia sp. | reverse complement strand
GGGAATCTCCGCTGAAATATGTGTCCGTCCGTAAGGAATCGAAATCTGCATATCTTAACCTCCTGATTAGAAGCAGACCTTGCCGGGATTGAGAATGTTCTTCGGATCAAAGACCTGCTTGATACCCTGCATCAGAGCAATAGGGGTTTGGCCGTACTGGCGCTTGAGGAATTCCTTTTTGGCATAGCCGATGCCATGTTCACCGGATACAAGGCCTCCCAGTTCCACAGCCTTTTGATACATATGGTCAAACACAGCGCTCTTGGTGTTTTCCCAGTTTTCTTCATTCAGCGCATCCCTGCAGATATATACATGGAGGTTGCCATCGCCGGCATGACCAAAGCTGGGAATGCGAACATGAAATTCTTCCGCCAGTTCATGGGTGTATTTGATGAAGGTATCCACCCGGTTGCCGGGAACCACCACATCGCATTCATCCATTTCCGTAGTGGATGCTTTGATAGCCTCCAGGAACGCACCGCGAGCAGACCAAACGGACTTCTTTCGCTCCTCGGTATCAACGATGTACGCATCCAGCGCGCCGATTTGCAGGCACAGCTCTGCCACAGTAGACATATCCTGCTCCACCTGGGCATCGGTGTTGCCATCAAAGGTCAGCAGAATATAGGCATCGTTTTTGGTATCGGGGAATTTTTTACCCAAATAGCTTTCAGAAAACAAAATGGTATCCCGGGACATATACTCAATCGCAGTGGGAGTCACTTTGGAGCGGATAATGTGAGGCACCGCCTCAATAGCGCTCTTCATATCCGGAAAGGGCACCAGCAGGCTGATGGAGACCTTGGGAAGAGGAACAAGCTTCAGCACTGCTTCGCAAATCACCGCCAACGTACCTTCAGAGCCAATGATCATATCCTTAAGGCTATAGCCAGAGGAGTTCTTTGCCACCGCAGCGCCAAAGGTTTGGATCTCACCGTTAGGAAGGACAACCGTCAAAGACCGGACATAATCCCGGGTCACACCGTATTTCACCGCCCGCATACCACCGGCATTGGTAGAAATATTGCCGCCAATAGTGGCACTCTTCTCACCGGGATCCGGGGGATATAGAAAATCATGATCCTGCGCGAAGGCGGCCAGCTCCATCAGCAAAACACCGGGCTGTACCGTTACGGTCAGATTATTTTCATCCAAGGCCAGGATTTGATTCATTTTGGTGGTTTCCAGCAGGATACCCCCATAAATGGGAACTGCCGCGCCCACAAGGCCAGTACCGCTGCCACGTACAGTGACGGGAATGTTCCGCTTATAAGCATGGCGCATGATCTGAGAGACCTCCTGGATACAACGCACACGCACCAATACTTCCGGCATACAAGAAATACCACCCAACTCGTCATGGGCATAGTCGGGGTTGATGGCAGCACCGGTGAATACTTCACTTTCGCCTACGATGGCCTGCATTTTGGCGATATCCGCTTGTGTTACCTTATTATACATCATAACGCCCCCTTGATCTTGTCAATGAGTTTGGATACGATCTCATTCACGTCTCCCACAACACAGTAGTGCGCCACATCAAAAATTGGGGCAGCAGGGTCTGTGTTAACGGCGACGATACAATCGGAGGATTTCATGCCGGCAGCAAACTGCACAGCACCGGAAATGCCCAGGGTGATGATCAGCTTTGGCTTGACCGTTCTGCCGGAAAGACCGATCTGATGCTTGGCATCAAATACATTGCCTTCCACCAGGGGTCTGCTGCAGGCAACGACACCGCCCAAGAGATCTGCCAGTTCCTTTGCCTGCTCCAGTATACCGGCGCTGCAAGCGCCACGGCCCACCGCCACGATCACTTCCGCCTCCGCGATATCGATATCTTTTGGTTTTTCCAAAGTTTTCAGCACCTGCATATTGGTGTGAACCATCTCATCGGTCACATCCATGGCTACGATCTCGCCGGAAGGCTCAGTTGTCGGCTTGGGTTCAGAAAAGACCTTATAACGAACGGTGCAGAACTGCGGGCGGGTATTGGGTGTTATGATCTGCGCCATAATATTGCCGCCGAAGGCTGGACGGATCTGCACCAGGTCGGTATTTTCCTTCATTTCCAGCACAGTGCAATCGGCGGTCAGACCGGTACGACACCGGGCAGCCACACGGGGCGCCAGCTGGCGACCCAGGTTGGTAGCGCCCACCAAAATGGAGGAGGGCTTTTCTCTTTCAATAAAATCGTAGAAAGCCGCTGTATAGGGTTCAATCCGGAATTCCGCGAATTCCGGATGATCGTAAACGAAGACCCGATCCACGCCGTAGTGCCGCAGCTGTTCCGCACAGCCGGCAGTATCGTGACCGATGATCAGGGCATAGACCGGATGACCGGTAACAGCTGCCAGTTCCTTTGCCTTGCCGCAAAG
>JAZRCV010000029.1:0-7027 GCA_045659925.1 Faecousia sp. | reverse complement strand
AGCAATCGGGCCTTCTGCTTGCGCTTTTTCCTCCATGATAATCTCCACATAGCATTTGGAAGCGGGTACCGTATCATTAAACAGCGCCTCATCATAGCCGTTGCGCTCATAGAGGTAGCGCACATACTCCGACCATTCCTTCCAATCCTCCGCAACGCCTACAAAAGGGCTTTCCAGAAGAGCGTCCCCCAGTTCACTGTGCCAGAAATGGTACATTCTCATCTCCGCACCGGTGCTTTCAAGGGTCAGTCCTTCCAGAATGCCTGCATCGAACTGGCGCATACAGTATTTCAGCGCCTCATCCCGATGCTCCCGGAGGATGGCCTCGGCAGCTTCCCCCTCTGCGCCGCCTGCATCATAGCTGGCAAACAATGCAGGATAATCGATGTTTTGGGTTACGGTGACGGAATCCGGGCCATCCACCCCGCCAAAGGTGGGGCTGCCGGCAGCGGAAACGATATCCCCGGTAAGACGATCGATACAAAGGAAAGAATCCGGCTGATACTCCGGGCCGTCGCTCTCCACGATCACTTCAAACTGTTCATCAATTTTATATTTTCGCGCATAACGGTCAGATTCCGCTTCTTCCCATGCATAGCCTTCAAAATTCTCCCAGGTCAGATCATCACCCTCCCGGGCAAGACGGTAAACATCCTCCATGGTAAGAGCCTGTCCGTCTGCCGCTTTCGGCCCGGTGAGGAAGCACACCGCCACCACTGCCACCACAAGAATTGCCGCAATGACGATGAAAACACCCGGCTTTCGGCGGTTCAGCACATGCTTCACCCGCTCCTTTGTGCCAACTTCGCCAAAGGCCAGAGGGCAGACGAGCATACGGCGGCGATGCAGGCTGCAATGGAGCAGCGCCTCAGAATAGGCCGCCTTTCCCTTTCTGTTCATTTTGCCAACCACCTTCTCATCGCAGGCCACCTCGATATCCCGGCAGAACAGCACATAGGCAAGCCAGATCAGGGGATTGAACCAGTGAATGGAGAGAAGCACCCACCCAAGGGGCTTCCACCAATGGTCACCCCGACGAATATGGGCGGTTTCATGCAGGAGGATGTAATGAAGTGTGGTTTCCTCCACCCCGGAAGGGACATAGATGGTGGGGCGGAAGAGGCCAAGCAGGAAGGGCGCCGGAATATCATCGGAAGCCATTACCCCATTACGCAAGGGAATGGAAGCCGCCACCTGTTTGCGAAGGCGCAGATAGCTGATGAAGGCGTAAAGCAGCATCAGGCCCACACCCGTAAGCCAAGTTTTCATGACCATGGGAAGGTAAGCATCCTTCGTGGGCGCCTGCTGCACTGTTTGTTGTTCTTCCGCAATGGTGGGAGCGGAAAACTCCACCATGGGCTTTTCCGTTTTCCCGTTATACGCAAAATATTCGATCTGTCCATTTGTTTCTACATCATGGGCCAGCAGATTAAAGGCAGAAAGACTGCTGGCAATGCTCACCGGGCACACCAGCCGCAGGGCTACCAGCGCCCACAAAATGCAGATGAATTTTCTGGGCGCTTTCTTCAAAAGCAGCCGCAGTATGGCAATGACCGCCACCATCACTCCCGCGGCAAGGCTCATATTGAGCAATCGTACAAACCCATCGTACATACTTACTCCTCCTTCTTGAACGCATCGATCATCCGTCGGATCTCATCCGCCTCCTCCGCTGACAGGGACTTGCGGGAAATAAAGGAGGCAACAAAGGCAGGCAGAGATCCTGCAAAAGATTCCTCCACGATCTGTTCACTTTTTTTCGAGTAGAATTCCTCCCGGGGGATCAGGGAGGTGACCACACCATCCCGGTTCTGCAGCAGGCCCTTTTCGCACAGCTTGCGAAGCACGGTATAGGTGGTGGGCTTTTTCCAATTTAGCTTCTTTTCGCACAGCCGCACCAGTTCTCCGGAAGCGATTGGCTCATTGGCCCAGACGATATCCGCAAAATGGGCCTGCACCGTGCCAAGCTCCATATCTTTCATAAGAATCACCTCTTGGTTTATTAGAGTAAACCTCCGAGTTTAGTTTATCGCGATAAACCAGCGCTGTCAAGGGGGTTTTCCTGTTTTTTCTGCAGCTAAGATCCCTGTTTTAATCCCAATTTTTTTGGTGCTGCCGCCCTTGTTCTGTCAGAAATTCTCACAAATGGCATTTTCGTTAAAAAGGCAGAACATATTCTTATGTTTTTATGAAAAATAACACTTGTCACCGGGAGAAAAGTGATATATAATGATTATCGGTAAAAATGAACCTAATCATTTTTCAGTCTCATAACGCCCCGTGTGTTATTCGACTTATACAGAAGGAGGAACTAAAAATGTCCGTAAAAGTTGCTATCAATGGTTTTGGCCGCATTGGCCGTCTCGCATTCCGTCAGATGTTCGGCGCTGAAGGCTACGATGTCGTCGCCATCAACGACCTGACCTCCCCCAAGATGCTCGCTCATCTGCTGAAGTACGATTCCACCCAGGGCACCTACGCACTGGCCAGCACCGTAGAAGCAGGCGAAGACTACATCGTTGTCGACGGCAAGAAGATCACCATCTATGCCAAGGCTAACGCTGCTGAGCTGCCCTGGGGCGAGCTCGATGTTGACGTAGTTCTGGAATGCACCGGTTTCTATACCAGCAAGGCTAAGGCTCAGGCTCACATCGAAGCCGGCGCCAAGAAGGTCGTTATCTCTGCTCCCGCAGGCAACGATCTGCCCACCGTCGTATTCAATGTCAACCACGACATCCTGACCAAGGAAGACACCATCATCTCCGCAGCTTCCTGCACCACCAACTGCCTCGCTCCCATGGCTAAGGCTCTGAACGATCTGGCTCCTGTCCAGTCCGGCATCATGTGCACCATCCACGCCTACACCGGCGATCAGATGACCCTCGACGGCCCCCAGAGAAAGGGCGACCTGAGAAGATCCCGCGCAGCTGCTTGCAACATCGTTCCCAACAGCACCGGCGCTGCCAAGGCTATCGGCCTGGTTATCCCCGCTCTGAACGGCAAGCTCATCGGCGCTGCACAGCGTGTTCCCACCCCCACCGGCTCCGTCACCATCCTGACCGCTGTTGTTGAAGGCACTGTCACTGTTGACGAAATCAACGCTGCTATGAAGGCTCAGGCTAACGAATCCTTCGGCTACAACACCGACGAAATCGTTTCCTCCGACATCGTTGGCATGCGCTTCGGCTCCCTGTTCGATGCCACCCAGACCATGGCTATGCCTCTGGCCAACGGCACCACTGAGGTTCAGGTTGTTTCCTGGTACGACAACGAGAACTCCTACACCTCTCAGATGGTCCGCACCATCAAGTACTTCGCTGAACTCGGCTAATTACCTGATCGCGACAAATTGACTTTTAAACGGGCGTGCTGCCTCGGCAGCACGCCCTTCTTCTTTATCTCCATATCCCAAGGGCGGCGCAGCATAGGGCTGTGCCGCCCTGCGCTTGACTTCATCGCAAAAATGGCTTATAATACCGGATATAATGGGTTATTATGCAAATAGTACCACAAAATATCGTGAGGAACCGAAATGACGAAGAAAAAACCAAGCTACGGCAACGAAAGCATTGACATCTTAGAGGGTGCGGACCGAGTCCGAAAAAAGCCCAGTGTCATCTTTGGCTCAGACGGTCTGGATGGCTGCGAGCATGCCGTATTTGAGATCCTGTCCAACGCCATCGACGAGGCCAGAGAGGGCTACGGCGATACCATCATCGTCACCCGCTATGCCGACCATTCCATCGAGGTGGAGGACTTTGGACGGGGCTGCCCCGTGGACTGGAACCCGGTGAAGAAGCGTTTCAACTGGGAACTGGTGTTCTGCGAAATGTACGCCGGCGGCAAATATGACAACGGCGGCGGCGAGGGCTATGAATACAGCCTTGGCACCAATGGTCTTGGCGCCTGCGCCACCCAGTACAGCTCTGAATACTTTGACGCCGTCATCCGCCGTGACGGCATGAAATATAGCCTCCACTTTGAAAAAGGCGAGGTAGTGGGCAAGAAGGGCGAAGAACTCAAGAAAGAGCCCGCCGACCGAAAAAAGACCGGCTCGTGCTTTCGCTGGAAGCCGGACCTTGAGGTGTTTACGGACATCAATATTCCCGCCGAATTTTATCTCGATGTGCTCAAGCGGCAGGCTGTGGTAAACCGGGGCGTCCGGTTCCGCTTCCGCAATGAAGTGGGGGGCAAATTTGAGCAGACGGAATTCTGCTATGAAAACGGCATCGTGGACTATATCACCGAGCTGACCGAGGACAAGGCCTTCACCATGCCCCAGTATTGGGAGACAGAACGCCGCGGCCGGGACCGTGAGGACAAGCCGGAATACAAGGTGAAGATCACCGCCTCCCTGTGCTTCTCCAAATCCGTCAGCCACATCGAATATTATCACAATTCCTCCTGGCTGGAGCATGGCGGCGCACCGGAAAAGGCGGTAAAAAATGCCTTTGTGTATGCGCTGGATGCCTACTGCAAGCAGGCAGGCAAGTATACGAAAACAGAATCGAAGCTGACCTTCCAGGACATTGCGGACTCTCTGGTGCTGGTGACCAACTGCTTCTCCACCCAGACCTCCTATGCCAACCAGACCAAGAAGGCCATCACCAATAAGTTCATTCAGGACGCTATGACCACCTTCTTCCGGGAGCAGCTTCAGGTCTACTTTATTGAGAACAAGGCAGAAGCCGACCGGATCATCGATCAGGTATTGGTCAACAAGCGGGCCAGAGAGACGGCGGAGAAAACCAGAGTCGCCGCCAAGAAGAAGCTCTCCGGCAGCATCGACATTGCCAACCGGGTGCAGAAGTTTGTGGACTGCCGCAGCCGGGATCCCCAGAAAAGGGAAATTTACATCGTGGAGGGTGACTCCGCATTGGGCTCCGTCAAGCTGTCCCGTGACGCGGAGTTCCAGGGCATCATGCCGGTGCGCGGCAAGATCCTCAACTGCCTGAAAGCGGACTACACCCGCATTTTTAAATCCGAGATCATCACCGACCTTGTGAAGGTGCTGGGCTGCGGCGTGGAGGTGGAGGCCAAAAAGGCCAAGGATCTGCACAGCTTTGACCTTGCCAACCTGCGCTGGAACAAGATCGTCATCTGCACCGACGCAGATGTGGACGGATTCCAGATCCGCACCCTGATCCTCACCATGCTCTATCGCCTGTGCCCCACCCTGATCCGGGAGGGCTATGTCTACATCGCAGAATCTCCCCTGTTTGAGATCACCTGCAAGGATAAAACCTGGTTTGCCTATAACGAGCAGGAAAAGGCAGAAATCGTCCGCAAATTGGAGGGCAAACGCTACACCCTGCAGCGCTCCAAGGGTCTGGGCGAGAATGACCCGGAAATGATGTGGATGACCACCATGAACCCCGCCACCCGGCGACTGATCCGGGTCATGCCGGAGGATATGGAGAAGACCGGACAGTGGTTCGACCTGCTGCTGGGAGACAATCTCCTGGGCAGAAAGGATCACATTGCCCAGAACGGCCATAAATTCCTCGATATGGCGGATATTTCGTAACAAAGGAAGCAAGCTATGGCAAAGAAGAAAGCCAAAACCGATAACAACCATCCCAAGATGGACCCCAATGTGATGGGTCTGGAAGCCCGGGTGCTGGAGCAGCCCATCTGCGACACCCTGGAGCTGAACTATATGCCCTACGCCATGTCCGTCATCGTCTCCCGTGCCATCCCCGAGATCGACGGCTTCAAGCCCTCCCACCGCAAGCTCCTGTACACCATGTACAAGATGGGCCTGCTCCATGGCAGCCGCACCAAGTCTGCCAACATCGTGGGCGCCACCATGAAGCTCAACCCCCACGGTGATGCCGCCATTTACGAGACCATGGTGCGTCTGGCCCGGGGCAACGGGGCACTGCTGACCCCCTTCGTGGATTCCAAGGGCAACTTCGGCAAGGACTATTCCCGGGATATGTCCTACGCAGCACCCCGTTATACCGAGGCGAAGCTCTCCCCCATCTGTCAGGAATTATTCTGCGACATCGATGAGGACACCGTGGACATGGTGGACAACTATGACGCCACCATGAAGGAGCCTACCCTGCTCCCCACCACCTTCCCCAATCTTCTGGTATCTGCCAACACCGGCATCGCCGTTGGCATGGCCAGCAACATCTGCGGCTTTAACCTGCGGGAGGTTTGCCAGACCACCATCGCCTGGATCCGGGATCCCGACTGCGATCTTTTAGAAACCCTGCCCGCTCCGGACTTCACCACCGGCGGCGAAATTCTCTACGATCCCGCAGAAATGGCAGAGATCTATAAAACCGGCAGAGGTTCCTTCAAGGTGCGGGCAAAATGGCGCTATATCAAGGAAGAAAACCTCATTGAGATCTATGAGATCCCCTATACCACCACCTCCGAGGCCATCATGGTCAAGGTGGAAGAGTTGGTGAAGGCGAGCAAGATCCGGGAGATCAACGATATGCGCGACGAGACGGATCTTTCCGGCCTCAAGCTGACCATCGATCTGAAGCGGGGCGTAGACCCGGAGAAGCTGATGCAAAAGCTCTTCCGTGCCACTCCCCTGATGGACAGCTATCCCTGCAATTTCAACATTCTCATCGCCGGTATGCCCCGTGTCATGGGCGTGCGGGAAATTCTGGAAGAGTGGACCGCATGGAGAAGCGAATGTGTGCGCCGCCGGGTGTATTACCGGCTGCAGCGCAAGCAGGAGAAGCTGCATCTGCTCAAGGGCCTGCAGCGGATTCTGCTGGATATTGACCGGGCCATTGCCATTATCCGGGAAACGGAGCTGGATTCCGAGGTTATTCCCAACCTGATGATTGGCTTCGGCATCGATCAGGTACAGGCAGAATTTGTGGCAGAGATCAAGCTCCGCAATATCAACCGGGAATATATCCTCAAGCGCACCGCAGAGACGGAAGACCTGAGAAACCAGATCGATGAACTGGAACTGACCCTGAACAGCAACCGCCGCATCCGTTCCATCGTCATTGACGAGCTGAAAAAGGTGGCCCAGAAATACGGCGAAGATCGC
>JAZRCV010000028.1:0-4633 GCA_045659925.1 Faecousia sp. | reverse complement strand
CCCCATTTTTACCTTTATCAACAAGATGGACCGGGAGTCCAAGGATCCCTTCGATCTGCTGGACGAGCTGGAAAAGGAGCTGGGCATTGAGACCTATGCCATGAACTGGCCCATCGGCTCCGGCAAGGAGTTCCAGGGTGTCTACGACCGCCAGAAGAGCCGCCTGCTGTTCTTCTCCGGTGTGTCCGGTAAGAACCGGGCCGACAGCGTGGAAGTAGACCTCTATGATGACGCCGTAGCAGACTTCGTTGGTCAGCGCCGCCGGGAAGCCCTCATTGACGATGTGGAGCTTCTGGGTGCAGGCCGCGATTTCGACATGGAAGAGGTTCGTGCCGGTACTCTGTCTCCGGTGTTCTTCGGCAGCGCCCTGACCAACTTCGGCGTGGAGCCGTTCCTGGAGGAATTCCTCCGCATGACCACCGCTCCCCTGCCCCGCACCGCAGATTGCGGCGAGGTGGATGTGTTCTCCCCGGATTTCTCCGCCTTTGTTTTCAAGATTCAGGCCAACATGAACAAGGCCCATCGTGACCGTCTGGCCTTTATGCGCATCTGCTCCGGCCGCTTTGAGCGTGACCGGGAATACTACCATGTGCAGGGCGGCCGCAAGCTGCGTCTGAGCCAGCCCCAGCAGCTTATGGCACAGGAGCGCGAGATCATCGACGAAGCCTACGCCGGCGATATCATCGGCGTGTTCGATCCCGGCATCTTCTCCATCGGCGATACCATCTGTGTCCCCGGTCAGAAGTTCCGCTTCGCCGGCATCCCCACCTTTGCTCCGGAGCATTTCTGCCGCGTCAGCCCCAGAGACAGCATGAAGCGCAAGCAGTTCATCAAGGGCACCGAGCAGATCGCCCAGGAAGGCGCCATTCAGATCTTCAAGGTACCCAACACCGGTATGGAAGAGGTCATCGTGGGCGTCGTTGGCACCCTGCAGTTTGATGTATTCCAGCACCGCATGAAGAATGAGTACGGTGTGGACCTTCGCATGGACTCCATGCCCTATGAGCTTCTGCGGTTCATCACCAAGTCCCCGGTGCAGGATCTTTCCGACCTGAACCTCTCCAGCGATGTGGAGCTTCTGGAAGACTACCGCGGACACAGCCTGCTGGTCTTCACCTCCGGCTGGGCCATCGACTTCACCATCCGCCGCAATCCCGGTCTGGAACTTTCCGAGACTTTGGAACAGGAGATTTGAGATGAAAGCGGTCATTTTTGATCTGGACGGCACCCTTTGGGATGCCACGGAAGCCCTTCGGGCGGTATGGGAGCGGGAATTGCACCGCATCGGCATCACCCGGCCCCTGTCTTTACAGCATATGATCGGCGGCATGGGCCTTGGCCCGGAAGCCCTGGCACAGCACATGGCCCCGGAGCTTGCTCCTGCTGAACGCGAACCCTTCTTCCGCCATGTCACCACGGTGGAGTGCGACTTCATCGTAGAATATGGCGCAACCCTTTATCCCGGCCTGAAGGAGACCCTGAGGGCACTTGCCAAGGATTACCGCGTGATGATCGCCAGCAACTGCGTGGACGGCTATATTGAAGCCTTCCTGCGCTACACTGGTTTAAGCGATGCAGTAAGCGATTTCCTCCACCCCGGCATGACGGGTCTTCCCAAAGCGGACAATATCCGCCTTCTGATGGAGCGCAATTCCATCACGGAGGCCGTCATGGTGGGCGATACCATTCTGGATTACGAGGCCGCCTGCGGCGCGGAAGTCCCCTTTGTCTTTGCCACCTACGGTTTTGGACAGGTGGAGGAAGCCAAATGGCGCATCGAGTCCCTCCCCCAGCTTCCCGCCCTTCTTCCCAATATTATTTGATGATGGAACCCCCATCGTGCAGCCGCACGATGGGGGTTTTTGCAAAAGCCAACAGGTCACGCCGTAGGGACACCCCTCTGAGGTGTCCGTGAAGCGACTGCGAATTTGCCGGAAAACTCGATAAAAACGGGAATTTTCCTGCAGGAACGGCACATAGGCCGTTCCCTACGCAGAGCCTACCGACGGAATGTAGGGGCGTGCATTGCACGCCCGCGTAAAGGTTACGAATTCGCCGGGGACCTACATATAAACGCAACATTTCCTGCGCGGGCGATTAATAATCGCCCCTACATCCACATTGTGAGTCTATCGCATGAATTGGCGGATCTCCCGGTGTTCACTGGGGGTGCGGGCTGCATAGGATAGCGGGGCAGCGGTGTGTAGGCGGGCTGTGTCCGGCCAAATGTGTCCAATTCGTGAATTTTCTAAAAAAATTGACAAAACACTTGACTTTTTCCTTCGCTGGGGCTAAACTCTGCTTGCAATCCGGTGAAGCCGGAATGGAAGGAGGCAAAACTATGGCGCAAACCACAATCGGCACAGCTCACCACAATGAGCTTCGGCGCTTTTTCATGGCAATTCTTGGCACTTGCATTTATTCCCTTGGCATGAACCTGTTTATTGTGCCCGCCTCGCTGTACTCCGGCGGCATTATGGGCATTTCCCAGATTATTCGTACCCTGCTGACCCGGGAACTGGGGCTGAGTTTCGGCAGCATTGACATTGCGGGTATTCTCTATTATGCGTTCAATATCCCCATCTTCCTTGTTTCCTGGTTCAAGCTGGACCGGATGTTTGTCATCAAAACCGTGCTGGCAGTCACCGCCATGACTGTAGTTATGACCGTTGTCCCCGTGGTACCTCTGCTGGGCAGCGATACCATCACCAACTGTCTGGTGGGCGGCGTGATCATCGGCATCGGCATCGGTCTGGTGCTGCGCTCCGGCGGAACCATGGGCGGCTTCGACTTGGTGAGCCTGATGATCATCCGGAAGCACAGGGGCTTCAGCGTGGGTAAGATCAACCTTTCCGTGAATGTGGTGGTCTATTCCCTGTGCATGGCGCTGCTGAGCGTACCCACCGGCATTTATTCTCTGGTGTGCAGTGTGGTTTCCACCACCACCATCGACCGTGTCCATACCCAGAATCAGGATGCTGAGGTCACCATCATCACCAAGCAGCCCCCCGCTGCCCTGGAGCATGAAGTGTTTGCCCAGCTCAATCGCGGCGTGACCCAGCTTCACGGCGTGGGCGCTTATACGGAGGAGGATGTGAGCGTGCTCTACATCACCCTGTCCGAGTATGAGCTGCCCCTCCTGCGCCAGATCATCCGCCGCTTCGATCCCCATGCCTTCGTGGTGGTCAAGGATCGGGTAAGAGTGTTTGGCAACTATCTGAAAAAACTGTAAGACACCTGCGGGGCGGAAAATATTCCGCCCCGCTGATTTTATGCCTGCTCCAACATATCGTGCATTCCGGTTCTTTCCCCGCATCCTTTCCCATAGAATGAAAGCGGGAGCGTGATGCAAAAATGATGCGATGGAAAAACTGGACAAACCTGCGACTCAAACACCTGGTACTTGGATTATGGCTTGTACTTATGGCCCTGGGCCTGCGCATGGTGTGCGCCACACCGGCGGGAACGATGCTGGCCCGGCTGGATGCGGGACAGCTCTGGCAAATTGCGGGAGAGTGCCTCAGCGCGCAAAATGTGACGGCGGTTACCGCCGCAGAAAAACAGGAGCCGCCGGAGAGACCACCCAATGCTGCTGCCGCCCCGGAAGAACCGGCAGCGCCGGAGCCTGCGGCAGAGCCCATTACCTTCACAGGACAGGAAGCGGAGGCCATCGCCATTGGCGGAAGTGCCGAAAGCACAGTGGACAAGACCTCCCTGCTGCTGTCCCCGCTGAATATGCCCTCAGACCCGCAGCCAAAGGTGCTGATCGTACATACCCACACCTCTGAGGCCTATACCCCGGAGGCGGGTTGGGAATATGAACCCACAGATAAATTTCGCACCCTCGACCCGGAATATAATGTGATCCGGGTGGGGGAAGCCATTGCCGAAGAGCTGAAAAGCCTTGGCGTTGCCGTGATCCATGACACCACGGTGAATGACGATCCCCAGTATCAGGGGGCGTATGACCGCAGCCACGACCGCATTGCCGCACAGCTTGCGGCGCACCCCTCCATCCAGATCGTTCTGGACATCCACCGGGACGCGGCGGAAGATGGGGAGGGCAATGCGCTGCCCCGGCAGACGGTGGTGGCGGGGGAAGACTGCGCCCAGCTCATGCTGGTGGTGGGCACGGATGAAGGGGGCTTGGAGCATCCCAACTGGCGCGAAAATCTATCCTTCGCGCTGAAGCTGCAGGCCCTGCTCAATCGAAGTGCCCCCACCCTGTGCCGGGATCTGTCCCTTCGCACCGAGCGGTTCAATCAGCATTTTACCCCCTGTTCCCTGCTCATCGAGGTGGGGGCGGCGGGAAATACCCTTGCCCAGACCCTGCCCTCTGCCCGGTATCTTGCCCAGGCATTGGCGCAGCTCATGGCAGCCTCCACCGCCCCGGAACAGGCGGCATAATATATGGTAAGCAAGGCGGCTGCAAAATTTGCAGCGGCCTTTCGTGTATAGATGGGGTTTTTAATCTCACCCTAGGGGCGATCTGTGTGTCAAGTGTAACATGGTCCACACCAGTGCAAGGACATGGTCCACAACTTACAGTCTTGCAATGGCTCGGTGCATCAATTGTCCATTCCCTGCATCAAACTCTGCAATTTTGAAGTTTCGATAGCAGGCGATGAATGTA
>JAZRCV010000027.1:0-9547 GCA_045659925.1 Faecousia sp. | reverse complement strand
CCCGAAGCTCTGAAGGAAATTCTGAGCCGTGTGGGCGATGCCGAAGCTCTGCTTACCAATACCCAGTTTGGCTCCTGCGTCTTTGCCAACCGTCCCGGCGACGGCTCTGCCCGTGAGCAGGCAGCCTCCTGCCAGAAGGTGCTGGGCGGCTTTGCCAACATCTGCTACGAATTCGCCACCAAGCGCTATCGTTCCAACTGCATCAACTGGGGCATCCTGCCCTTCACCCTTGACCCGGAGACCAAGTTCGACTATGAACCCGGCGATTGCGTCTTCGTGCCCGGCATCCGCAGCGCCATTGCCGCAGGTCAGGAAGAAATGATGGCAAAGGTCATCTGCAAGGACGGCAGTGTGGAAGAGCTTCCCGTCTTCGTCCGTGGTCTGACCCCGGAGGAGAAGGAGATCATTCTCGACGGCTGCCTGATGAACTATTACCGCAACCGCAACGACTAAGGAGGATAAACAATGGCTAAAATTCAGATGATCACCCCCATCGTAGAGATGGACGGGGACGAAATGACCAGAGTTCTTTGGAAAATGATCAAAGATGAGCTGATCCTCCCCTTTGTGGAGCTGAAAAGCGAATATTATGACCTTGGCCTGCTGCACCGCAATGCCACCCAGGATCAGGTGACGGTGGATGCCGCCCTGGCCACCAAGAAGTACGGCGTTGCCGTCAAGTGTGCCACCATCACCCCCAACCGCCAGCGCATGGAAGAATACCCCGAGCTGACCGAGATGTGGAAGAGCCCCAACGGCACCATCCGCTCCATTCTGGATGGCACTGTGTTCCGCGCTCCCATCGTCCTCGACTGCATCCAGCCCGTTGTCCGCAACTGGCGCAAGCCCATCACCATTGCCCGCCATGCCTACGGCGATGTGTATAAGGCAGTGGATCTTCGCACCGAGGAACCCGGCGAGTGCATCATGACCTTCCGTGGCGAATCCGGCAAGGAGACTTCCCTTTCCGTGCAGAAGGTGGATGGCCCCGCCGTGTGGCAGGGTGCCCACAACAAGGAAAAGAGCATCCGCTCCTTTGCCCGGGCATGCTTCCAGTATGCCATCGACACCAAGCAGGATCTCTGGTTCTCCACCAAGGATACCATCGCCAAGGTCTATGACGGCGAATTCAAGAAGGTATTTGAGGAAGAATTTGAAAACTACAAGGCCCGTTTTGAAGAACTGGGCATCACCTATTTCTACACCCTCATCGATGATGCGGTGGCCCGCGTCATCCGCTCCGAGGGCGGCTACATCTGGGCCTGCAAGAACTATGACGGCGATGTGATGAGCGATATGGTATCCACCGCTTTCGGTTCTCTTGCCATGATGACCTCCGTGCTGGTGGCTCCCGACGGCACCACCGAGTATGAGGCTGCCCACGGCACCGTCACCCGCCACTATTACCGCTATCTGCAGGGTGAGGAGACCTCCACCAACCCCATGGCCACCATTTTTGCATGGTCCGGCGCACTGCGTAAGCGTGGCGAGCTGGATGAGATCCCCGAGCTGCAGACCTTCGGCGACCGTCTGGAAAAGGCCTGCCTTGACACCCTGAATGCAGGTATCATGACCAAGGATCTTGTGAACCTGGTGGATGATACCGTGACCCCCACCCCGGTGAACAGCCGGGAGTTCCTGGCTGCCATCCGCAGCCGGCTGGAAGAGGCGTATAGCGTATGATTCGACATTTATTGGCCTGTGTCCGGGAATATAAGCGGCCTGCCATTTTGTCTCCCCTTTTTATCGCGGCAGAAGTGGTGTTCGAGTGCATCATCCCTCTGATTACCGCCAACCTCATCAATGAGATCGAGGCGGGCTGCGGCATGGGCACCATCACCAAGTACGGCCTGATTCTGACGGTGCTGGCGCTGCTCTCCCTGGCCAGCGGTGTGCTGGCGGGGCAGTATAGTGCCACCGCCTCCGCAGGCTTTGCCAAAAATCTTCGCCATGATCTGTTCGCCAAGGTGCAGGAGTTTTCCTTCTCCAATATCGACCGGTTTTCCACCGCTTCTCTGGTCACCCGTCTCACCACGGATGTGACCCATGTGCAGATGTCCTTTATGATGGTCATCCGCATTGCGGTGCGTGCGCCCCTGATGCTGGTGTTTGCCTTCGCCATGGCTTATATCTCCGGCGGCAAGCTGGCATTCGTGTTCGCGGGCATCATTCCGGTGCTTGCAGCGGGTTTCCTGCTGATCATCCGCCGGGTCATGCCCATGTTCCGGGCAGTGTTCCGCAAGTATGATGACCTCAATGCCTCCGTGCAGGAGAACATCAAGGGCATCCGGGTGGTGAAGAGCTATGTCCGGGAGGGCTATGAGCAGCAGCGCTTTGGTGCGGCTTCCGACCGTCTTCGCCGGGACTTCACCGACGCGGAAAAGATTCTGGCCTTCAATATGCCCCTGATGCAGGTGGCCATCTATGTGTGCAACCTGTGCATCGCCTTCTTTGGCGCCCGCCTCATCATCCAGAGCGGCGGTGTGGCCCTGAATCTGGGCAATATGGTGAGTCTTCTCACCTATTCCATCCAGATCCTCATGTCTCTCATGATGCTGTCCATGATCTTTGTCATGCTCACCATGTCCGTCCAGTCTGCAAAGCGTATCGCCGAGGTGCTGGAGGAGGAAAGTGACCTGAAAAATCCGGAAAATCCCGTCATGGAAGTTCCCAACGGCAGCATCGACTTTGACGGCGTCAGCTTCAAGTATTCTGCCAGAGCGAAATCCCGCGCCCTGCGGGATATCGACCTGCATATCCCCTCCGGCGCCACCGTGGGTATCATCGGCGGCACCGGCGTGGGCAAGACCTCTCTCACCCAGCTCATCTGCCGCCTCTACGATGCCACGGAAGGCACCGTCCGGGTGGGCGGCATCGATGTGAAAGACTATGACCTGACGGCGCTGCGCAATCAGGTGGCCATGGTGCTGCAGAAGAATGTGCTGTTCTCCGGCACTGTGGCGGAGAATCTTCGCTGGGGCAAGCCCGATGCCACCGAAGAGGAAATGCAGCGGGTGTGCAAGCTGGCCCAGGCGGATGAATTCATCCGGAGTCTGCCCGGCGGGTATGAGGCCCACATTGAACAGGGCGGCACCAATGTCTCCGGCGGTCAGCGCCAGCGGCTTTGCATTGCCCGCGCCCTTTTGAAGGATCCCAAGATCCTGATTTTGGACGATTCCACCTCCGCGGTGGACACCCGCACCGATGCCCTGCTTCGGGCGGGGCTTCGTCAGACCCTTCCCCATACCACCAAGCTCATCATCGCCCAGCGCATCAGCTCCGTACAGGATGCGGACATGATCGTGGTGCTGGAGGGCGGCAGGATCGACGCCTGCGGCACCCATGATGAACTGATGGCCTCCTGCGCGATCTATCGGGAGGTCGCCCAGTCTCAGCAAATGGCAGGTGAGCAGAATGGATAAGAAACAAAAACCGAAAATCAATCCCAAGGCATTGAGCCGGGTGGTGGGCCTTCTGATGAAGACCTTCCCGGTGCAGCTCACCATTGTGGTGATCTGTATCATCGTAAGCGCCTTGGTGGGCGTTGTGCCCGCTGTATTTACCGAGCGGCTGGCCACCATCATTTTGGACGGCCTCAAAACCGGCTGGGATGCGGCCTTTGAAGCGCTGATTCAGCTGCTGATCCCGGTGATCGGGCTGTATCTTCTGGGGCTTCTGGCCTCCACGACGCAGGCCCAGATCATGGCCCGGGTCACCCAGGGCTTCCTGCATACCCTTCGCACCCGGATGTTTGACCGGATGCAGGAGCTGCCCGTCAGCTATTTCGACACCCACGACCATGGCGACATCATGAGCTACTACACCAACGATGTGGACACCCTGCGGCAGCTGGTCTCCCAGACTCTGCCCCATCTGCTGTCCTCCGCGCTGATCGTTATCTTCCTGCTGTGCGCCATGATCTACTTCAGCATCCCGCTGATGCTGGTGGTTCTCGTTGGCGTGTTCGCCATGGCTCAGGTCACCCGCACCGTGGGCGGCAAATCTGCCAAATACTTCATGCGGCAGCAGAAGTCCGTTGCAAAGACGGAGGGCTTCGTGGAAGAACTGATCCACGGCCAGAAGGTGGTCAAGGTATTCTGCCATGAAGAGGCCACCCAGAAGGATTTCGACCGGGTCAATGAAGAACTCTTCGCCGATATGGAGAAGGCCAACCGCTTCGGCAATATCTTTGGCCCCATCCTCATGAACATCGGCAATGTGCTGTATGTATTGATGGCTTTCGCAGGTGGTTTGCTGATTACCACCGGAGGCAGAATTCCCAATCTGTCCTTGCAGAATCTCTTCACCACCGGCGCCATCGCCGGGGCGCTCACCATTCCTGTGGTGACCTCCTATCTCAATATGGTGAAGCAGTTTACCTCCAACATCAATCAGGTCTCCCAGCAGATCAGCTCCGTGGCCATGGCTATGGCAGGCGCGGGTCGTGTGCTGGATCTGATGGAGCAGGCCCCGGAGGCAGACGAAGGGGATGTCACCCTGGTCAACTGCTGGGAAGAGAACGGCAGCCTGCATGAATGCGCCGAGCGCACCGGCCATTGGGCATGGAAGGTTCCCGAAACGGGCCTTGTCCCTCTGCGGGGCGATGTCCGCTTCCACAATGTGGACTTTTCCTATGTACCGGGCAAGCCTGTGCTCCACGATATCTCCCTTTACGCCAAGCCCGGCCAGAAGCTGGCCTTTGTTGGTTCCACCGGCGCAGGCAAGACCACCATCACCAATCTTATCAACCGATTCTACGACATTTCCAAGGGCACCATCACCTATGACGGCATCGACATCAGCCGCATCCGCAAGGCAGACCTGCGCCATTCCCTTGGCGTGGTGCTGCAGGAGGTGAACCTCTTCACCGGTACTGTCATGGATAACATCCGCTACGGCAGACTGGATGCCACGGATGAGGAGTGCATCCGGGCGGCGAAGCTGGCAAATGCCCACGATTTCATCACCCGCCTCCCCGATGGCTATGACACCATGCTCACCGGCAACGGCGCAAACCTCTCCCAGGGTCAGCGGCAGCTCATCTCCATCGCTCAGGCAGCGGTGGCAGATCCTCCCGTCATGATTCTGGACGAAGCGACTTCTTCCATCGACACCCGCACCGAATTTTTGGTGCAGCAGGGCATGGACGCCCTGATGGAGAACCGCACGGTGTTCGTCATTGCCCACCGCCTTTCCACGGTGCGCAACAGCAATGCCATCATGGTGCTGGAGCGGGGCCGCATCATCGAACGAGGCGACCACGAGGAATTGCTGGCCCAGAAGGGCGTGTACTACGGGCTTTGCACCGGCGCTTTCGAAATGGAATAACACTTTAGAAGGGGGCGAGATGCCCCCTTCTTTTTTACGAAAAACCCGCCTGTGTGGATGTAGGGGCGACCATTGGTCGCCCGGCGGGATATGTTGCGTTTATAAGGAAATTCTCGGCGAATTCGCAACATTTACGCGGGCGTGCAATGGCCCAGGCCACCCTCTCTTGCCCCTTTGGGGCAATTCACCTTGTGCACGCCCCTACATTCCGTCGGTAGCCGCTTCGTTGCCCCCGGCCTTGCGTAGGGAACGGCCTATGTGCCGTTCCGGCGGAAAATATTGGGTGCATATGAAGATTTTCGGCAAAATTGCAGCCTTTTGCGGGCGATCAAAGATCGCGCCTACATTCATACAGGCGACCGCTAATTACATATGGGAATTCCCGATTCTGAAATTATTTTCGGAATCGGGAATTTTTTTCGTGGTGTTGCCTGTTTTTGTGCAGAACTTCCCGGATTCGGCCCTATGGTTGAAGGGATTTCTCAAAGGAAGGGGGTGATGGGATGCAGCCATTGACAAAAGCCCAGATGCGCAGCTTTGCCACCATGTATCTTCGTACCATGGATCCCCAGCAGGCGGCCCGCAGCATTGGCGCAGCGGATGCCATAAGGATTCTGGAGCAGGCGGAAATGGGAAAGCAGATCCAAAAGGCAAGGCAGCTTCTGGCGCAGCAGTTTACCCCGGAGGATACGGTGCGCCGCATGGTGGAGCTGGCCTTTGGTCGGGCGAACGACTGTGTGCGGCTGGCCATGCAGGGGGATGTGGACATTGACAGTCTGGATCTTTCCCTGCTGTCGGAGATCCGCCGCAATGAAAAGGGCACGGTGGAGATCAAGCTTATCGACCGGATGCGGGTGCTGGAGCGGCTGCTGAGTCTGGAACGCAGCGGCGAAAGCGAAGCTGCCGCTTTCTTCCGGGCCATGCAAGCCGCCTGCGGCGAAGGAACTACACTGGAGGAATCGGATTGAATTTCAAGGGATTTTCCCAAAAACAAAAGCTCGTGCTGACCTGGTGGATGCCCGGCGGGAAGTTCTCCGGCTATGAGGGGATCATCTGCGATGGGGCGGTGCGAAGCGGCAAGACCCTTTCCATGGGATTGGGCTTCTTCCTGTGGTCCATGGCCCAGTTTGATGGGCGGCGGTTTGGCGTGTGCGGCAAGACCATTGCCTCGGTGCGGCGCAATGTGCTCTCAGAGCTGCTGCCCCGGCTGGAGGATATGGGCTTTGGGGTGGAGGAAAAGCGGTCGGAAAACCGCATCACCCTCCATTTTGGCGGGCATCGGAATGAGTATTACCTCTTCGGCGGTCGGGACGAAGGCTCCTGTGCCCTGATTCAGGGCATCACCTTCGCAGGGATCCTGCTGGATGAGGTGGCCCTCATGCCCAGAAGCTTTGTGGAGCAGGCCTGCGCCCGCTGTTCTGTTACCGGTTCCCGGCTGTGGTTCAACTGCAATCCCGAGGGGCCGAGGCACTGGTTTTTCGTGGAGTGGATTGGCAGGGCAAAGGCGAGGAAGCTATTGTATCTGCACTTCACCATGGAGGACAACCCCTCCCTCAGTTCTGCCATCCGGCAGCGGTATCATCGGCTGTATTCCGGGGTGTTTTACCGCCGATTCGTGCTGGGGCAGTGGGCGGCAGCAGAGGGGCGGGTGTATGACTTCTTTGATCCTTCCGCCGCTCCCCCACCTCCACCCGGCCCTTACGAGCGGCTTTGCATCTCCTGCGACTATGGCACGGTGAATCCCGCCTCCTTTGGCCTCTGGGCGAAAAAGGGGGCGGTTTGGTATCGCATCGATGAATTCTACTTCGATTCCCGCAAGGCCCAGCGGCAGATGACCGATGCGGAGTATGCCGAAGCCCTGCGAAAATTGGCAGCAGGACGAGCGGTGGACACGGTGGTGGTGGACCCCTCCGCCGCCAGCTTTATTGCCCTGCTGCGCCGGGAGGGCTGGCGGGTGCGGAAGGCGGACAATGATGTGCTGTCCGGCATCCGCAAGACCTCCCACATGCTCAAATCCGGGGCCATCGTCATCTGCAGCAACTGCGCAGATTGCCTGCGGGAGACGGAGGAATATGTGTGGGACATCGGGGCCGTGGGGCAGGACAAGGTGAAAAAAGAGCACGACCACGCCATGGACGATATGCGCTACTTCGTTACCACGGTAGTGCAGCAGGATAGCACCCCCTTTGCCGCCTGCAGCGCGGCAAGACAAACGAATTAACCATCAGGAGGTGGAACATGAAATTCAGAAAACAACGAAAAGGCACTGCAGTGGTGACCACCCAGCTTCGGGAAACCCGGACGCACCCCTATCAGCAGGCGCTGCGGTTTGTTCCCCTGGGCACACCGGAGCTGCGGCTGTATCAGGCCATGCGGGAGGCCATCCCGGTGCTGGATGCCGCCATCATTAAACTGGTGCGGCTCACCGGGGGCTTTCAAGCCCAATACCCGGACAAGGCGGTGGAGCAAAGGCTCAACGATTTCCTTGCTGCCGTGCCCTGCGGGCGGAGCCAAATGGGCATCCAGAGCTTTTTGGATGCTTATCTCGACAGCCTGCTGACCTACGGCAGAGCCGTGGGGGAAATGGTGGTGGCGGATGGCCGCCTGCGGGCGGTGTGCTGGGGGGATGTGTCGGCGGTGCAGATCCGGGAGGGAGACAGCCCACTGGACATTACCCTGTGTACGCAGGATGAGACGGGACAGGTAACGCCCCTACCCTGTCAGGAGCTGCTGCTGTTCACCACTCTGAACCCGGAGCCTGCCAACCCCTATGGGGTGTCCATGCTGCGCAGCATGCCCTTCCTTGCCAATGTGCTGCTGAAGATCTATCAGACCGTGGGCAGCAACTGGGACAGGGCGGGGAACATCCGCTACAGTGTGGTGTGCAAGCCTGGGGCAGACGGGCTCGACAGCTACAGCGCCGCAGACCGGGCAGAGCAGATGGCCCAGCAGTGGTCCCAGGCCATGGAGGACACCCAGAACGGCACGGTGAGGGATTTTGTGGCGGTGGGGGATGTGAGCATTCACGCCATCGGCGCGGATGCCCCGGTGCTGGATTCGGAGATCCCGGTGCGCCAGATTTTGGAGCAGCTTGTATCCCGCACCGGGCTTCCCCCCTTCCTTCTGGGGCTGAGCTGGTCTTCCACGGAGAGAATGTCCAGCCAGCAGGCGGATATGCTCACCAGTGAGCTTTGGGCGCTGCGCCGCACGCTGACCCCGGTGCTCTCCCGCATCTGCGCCACCTGGCTGGCGTTGGAGGGCTATGGCGGCAAGGCAGAGATTCTCTGGCAGGATATCAGCCTGCAGGATCTGGTGGAGGAAGCCCGGGCGGCCTATTACAATGCCCAGACGAAGGGAGGTGAAACGAAATGAACACGGTAAAATCGGCGCGATTGAGCAAGGGCGGCGTTCCCACCCCGGAGCAGCTGCATAAAATCAATGTGCAAAGCAAGGCGGAACTGACCGCAGAAGAGGTATATTGCTTCTCTGTCCAGCTGTGCGACGATCAGCCGGATCGGGACTTTGAGCGCTTTGACACCGCGGCTCTGCCCATTCTTGCGCAGCTGTTCATCGGCAAGACCGGCATCTGCAACCATGAATGGACGGCGCAGGGGCAGATCGCCCGGATTTTTGATGCCTGGACGGAAACCGCCGGGGAGGCCACCGTCCTGCTGGCCTGGGCCTATATGCTGCGGGGACAGGACACCGACCCCATCATCGCAAAGATCGAGGCGGGCATCCACCGGGAAGTCTCCGTGGGCTGCGCCATGGAAAAGACCCTCTGCTCCATCTGCGGGGCGGAGTACGGCAGCTGTGAGCATCGAAAGGGCGGGGTGTATGGCGGCGAAACCTGCTATGGCATCCTGTGCGGCCCGAAGGACGCCTACGAATTCTCCTTTGTAGCCGTGCCCGCCCAGCGTGAGGCGGGGGTTCGCAAGGGGTTCGAGGAACACGATCCCCACCTTTTGGAGCTGAAAAGCAAGGCGGAATTGGGTGAGCGGTATCTCAGCATGCAGCGAACCGAAGCGGTGCGCCTTGCCCTGTCCCTTGGGCTGCAGGTGGAGAGATCGATTTTGGAGACCATGGCAAAAGCACTGAATGAAGGGGAGCTTTCCTGCCTCAATGGGGCATTGACTTCCCTGCGGGATAGAAAATTCTCCTGCAAAACCCAGCTTCCCTCGGCAAAAAACCAGCCCTTTGGCATCGGAACCGAATTTTT
>JAZRCV010000026.1:0-2150 GCA_045659925.1 Faecousia sp. | reverse complement strand
GATGGGGATTTCGGGGTTCTCGATCACAGCAGCCTCAACCAGCTTGATGAGGTAGGTGTGGTTTGCGTAGGCGCGGGCGCCCTTGGAAACCTGCAGGATCACGGGAGCCTTTGCTTCTGCGCAAGCTTCGGTGATGCCCTGAACGATTTCCATGTTGTTGACGTTGAAAGCACCGATGGCGTAGCCGCCTTCATAAGCCTTCTTGAACATCTCGGTGGTGTTAACAAGTGCCATTTTAGTCTCTCCTTCATTAATGGTAAAATATCCGGGATGGAGCGCCGGTGGGAAAGAACCCCGCACGGACAAATCCACCGTTTTTACGAATATCATTATAACAATTTACCGAAAGAATTGCAATCCCAACCGCCATTTTTCTACGGTTAAAACGAGAAACATACATTGAAACATGCCCAAAATTGTGCTATATTGATGTAAAGGAATATAAAACAATGGAGGAAATACCATGTCTACTAAAGCTCTTGTCGGCAGCTGCATCATCGGCCAGTCCGGTGGTCCCTCTTCCGTCATCAACGCAAGCGCCTACGGCGTCATCAAGACCGCTCTGGAGAGCGAGTACATCACCACTGTTTACGGTGCCAACCACGGTATCCGTGGCGTTCTGGACGATCGTCTCATGATCATGGATCAGGAAGATCCCGAAGAACTGGCCCGCATGCTCTATACTCCCTCTTCTCTGCTGGGCTCCTGCCGCTATAAGATCGCAGACCCCGATGCAGATGACACCGATTTCAAGCGCATCCTTGAGATCTTCCAGAAGTACAATGTTCGTTACTTCTTCTACAACGGCGGCAACGACTCCATGGATACCTGCAACAAGATCAGCAAGTACATGGCAAAGGTCGGCTATGAATGCCGTGTCTTCGGTGTTCCCAAGACCATCGACAATGACCTCTTCGGCACCGACCACTGCCCCGGCTTCGCTTCCGCTGCCAAGTATATCGCCACTTCCTTCATGGAAGTCAGCCGTGACTGCCAGGTTTATGACACCGGCATGATCACCATCATCGAGTGCATGGGCCGCCACGCAGGTTGGCTCACCGCAGCAGCTGGTCTGGCAAGCCTCAGCGGCGACGGCCCCGACTTCATCTACCTCCCCGAAGTTGACTTCGATATGGACGCCTTCCTGAAGGACGTTTCCGAGTGCTATGCCCGCAAGAAGAACTGCCTGGTTGCAGTTTCCGAAGGCATCCACTATGCTGACGGCAGCTTCGTTGCCGAAGCAAAGACCTCCGGCACCGACGGCTTCGGCCATGCCCAGCTGGGCGGCCTGGCAGCTCGTCTGGTCACCAAGGTCAAGGAAGCTACCGGCGCTAAGGTTCGCGGCATCGAGCTGAGCCTGCTGCAGCGCTGCGCTGCTCACTGCGCTTCCGGCACCGACATCGAAGAGTCCTTCAACTCCGGTAAGACCGCTGTGGAAGCTGCTCTCGCTGGCGAGACCGACAAGATGGTTGGCGTACAGTGCGACCGTGGCCCCGATGGCTACAAGTGCAACTATGTCCTGTTCGACCTGTCCAAGGTTGCCAACTTCGAGAAGAAGGTTCCTCTGGAATGGATCAACGAGACCCACAACGGCGTCACCCAGGACTTCATCGACTACTGCCTGCCCCTGGTAGAAGGCGAAACCTCCATGGTCAAGGAAAATGGCCTGCCCCGCTTCGCAAAGCTCAAGAAGGTCTTTGCTGAGTAATTCAATATCATAAACAGCTACAGGCACAGTGGTTCACCCACTGTGCCTGTTCTTGTATAGCAGCATTTCCTGTGATAGAATATAGAAGAATCAATAAACTCTAATTTCAAAGGATGGTGTGAATATGGGCTGCTGGGGAATGGGGATTACGCAAACTGACGAGTATTGCGAGATATATGAAAGATTCATGGAAGAATACGATGAAGGGAAACCTTTATCCGATATAAAACAGGATATCCTTGACGAATATTTAGCGGAATTTGATGAAAATGACGGCGTCCTTCATGATGTGTATTTTGCCTTAGGCAAAGCAGAGTGGATGTGCGGTGGTATATCCGATGATATCTTTGATAGAATTGCACACATCATCAGTACGGGTGAAAACATTGCTTTTTACAGGGAACTTGAAGCAACAGAAAGTGACTTGAAGCTGCGCAAGAAG
>JAZRCV010000025.1:0-7865 GCA_045659925.1 Faecousia sp. | reverse complement strand
AGCATCCGAACGAAGACTACAGCACATACAGCCAGACGGAACGATGCTGTATCCATGCGCTGTTCACCTATTTTGAAGAAAACTGTATGTTCGACGATTATTCCACCTTCCGTGAAAAAGAAATGCTTGCCATTGCCAAGGCATGGTATGAGGAAAACGAGCTTTGGGAGTTCTGAAGCCAAAACCTACTAAGGATTTCACCACCCTTCGTTGACACCGCTCCAAACCCTGTGCTATACTACAAAAAACAAAACATACGAAAGGGATCATGACATGAAAAAGCTTCGTTTTATTGCAATTCTGATTGCGCTGCTTCTGCTTGCCGGCTGCACCCAGCTGCAGCTGCGGAACATCAATACGGACGTTCCTGTGGAGATCCCTGCTGAAATTACTGAAGAGATTTCCGGCGATGTTGGGGTTTACTATTTGGGCCAGCCGCTTTCTGTGAATAAGATGTCCTATTTTAACGGCAGACTCTATATGGATCGCGCCCAGCTGGAAGAGGCTCTGGGCAAGGAATCCAACGGTAAGGCCTGCGTTGTGGAGGAAAAGGATGGCGCCATCAGCCTGGTGGACATTGCCAACCAGTATGACCTGTCTGTGGTGATTTCTCAGGCAGAGAGCCGCATCGATTTTTATAATGCCCAGCCGGTGGAAGCCGCTGCGGCAGAGGGCAAGACCACGGGCTATATCCGCCTGGAGGATGTGATGGCAAACGGTCTGGACGCCGAGGGCAATGTGATCCCCGACGCCACCTACAATGAGGCAAACCTGGAAAAGCTTCGCTTCATGGGCCGGAATCTCTACAGCCGGGGCCAGAGCTACTACATCGCATGGATCCCCCTGTTTGTGGATCCGGTGGCGGGCGTGACCAACGACATCACCAGCAACCCCTGCCTGTATAATGCAGACTTCATTTTCACCCTGGACTATCTGCGCCTGCACGGTGCCCGGATGGTGCTCCACGGCTATTCTCATCAGCAGTTTGATACCATCAGCGCTGTTGGCAACGAATTTGGCGAGGATACGGAGTTCACCGTGGAGCAGATGAACGAGCGCATGAACAATGCTATCGTTCTGGCAAAAATGCTGGGTTATGAGTTCGATTGCTTCGAATTCCCCCACTATGCTGCCACCGATGCTTCCAGAGCCCTTGCTGAGGCAAAATTTGACATCATCTATCAGTCCGGCTTGGAATACTCCCAGCAGATCGAAGTGGTAAAACAGGGCGATCGGGAGATTGCCTATATTCCCACCCCGGTGGACTATGTCTACAGCCGCTACGATACCGAGCTTTGGAACCGCATGGATACCGTCCATCAGAACGGCAAGCTGATGAGCCTGTTCTACCATCCCACTCTGGACTATCCCGTCATTGAGATCGTCACGGAGAACGATGTTCGTGTGATGCGCCCCACGGATACGGTGATGCTGGATGACATTGTGAATTATATTGACAATCTTGGATACTGCTTCGGCCACTATAACGGCTGAGCCAATCAAAAAATACCCCCCGATGCAGCTTGCATCGGGGGTTCGTTTGTTATGCGCTTTCTTTCGCAAGGGTCGTGGCTTCGGCTTCGGCGTAGCTGGTGTAAAAACGGTGGGTAACATCCTGTCCGTCCTGCCACTGCTGATAAACCTGGCACATCAGCGCGGTGAATTCCTGGGCGCTGCCGTCGGCCAGATGGGTGGGGTCGTGGTAGGCCGTCTCGTCGGGGAAGAGCGTGGCCTTTTCTTTGTACAGGTTGAAGTCGAACCAGGGCAGATCATGGGCAAGGCAGTAATCCTGGATGTCTGCGTAAATCGCATCCAGATTGTCGTAGCGCAGGGTAGAGGCCTGGGAGATGGGTACCCCCACCACCACAAGCTGAATATCGTTCTCGCGGCAAAGTGCGGTGATCTTTTCAAGATACGCAAGGCATTCCGGATCCATTTCCGTGCTGATTTTTGTGGTGTGATAATTCTCTGGGGCGACTGTCTCCTGCGGATTGACTGCTGTAGGGAGATACCCCTTGGTGGTGTATTTTTCAGAGGTTCCTCTGGCACCTCTGCCCTCCCGAAGCTGCTGCTGGGCCACAAAGCCGCAGCGCAGGGTGTCATAGTAGACAAAGAAGTATTCCTCCGGCAGAATATGGCGGAAGAAATAGGAAAGGCGTTCCTGCCGACTTGTATAGCGGCCAAGCTGATAGATGTCACCCTCAGCGCCTTCTTCCTTTCGGTTTCTGGTCAGACTGTTGTAGGACAGCTCTAAAAAGACCAGATCCACCGGATTACGCTCGATTTCCTTTTTCAGCAGTTCGTATCGGCCGTGCATGGTCATCATGTCGGTGGAGAGGTTGTAGCTGCTGCAGGAGAGAGCATCATCCATGCTCTCCGGCACGATGCCGTAGTACCCGTGGGATGCGCCGCAAATCAGGGTGTCGATACTGCCGGCCAGTCCATCCCGCACAAAGCCATCCTGAAAGGCAAAGACCTCGTTTTTATAGTAGGGCGCTGTGATGAGCTCTGTGAGCAAAAGCAGCGCAAGAAGAAAAAGTGCAATTTTTACTATGGTTTGTCGGAAATTGCCCATCCAAAATACCTCCGGGTGATTCTGATAGCGGCTGCCTGAACTCCTTCTATTATAATCTCTTTTGGCCTGAAATGCAAGCCGGGATCCGGAGGCGGGGGTACCGCAGTGATGGGGCAATGGGGTGTGGGAGAAGAAGCAGGCCACATCAATCTGCCGGATTTTTCCTCCCATCGAAAGAAAAACTTTGGAAGCTCCTACAGAATTGCTTCGCCGGGGGCTAAGCGCGCCGGAATTGCTTGACAAGTACAGATATTCTTGTATAATTGTATACATGAATTCATGGATTTAAGCGTTTCTGCATTTTGGTGTCCACGCATTCATGCATCCTTGTTTTTGCGCTTGTTCTTGATAAAAAGGTATAAAAACCTTTTTATCGTGCCGAAGGCGCGTCAAGAACAGTGTGAGACGAATTTCGTGATTTTCCATTTTAAAAATCACGAAATCGGCAACGCCTTTTAATAAAACGAAACCGTTTTATTAAAAATTAGTATCAGGAGGGAATCCTATGCTGGAGATTTCAAGTAAATCCAATCTGTTGGAACAGAAGAATTATAAATATTCTTTGCAGGATGTGGCAGAGCCCAATCTTTACCGGGAGATTTATGATTACAATACCGTCCCCAAGATTGCCTTTAACCATCGCCGCGTCCCCATGTACATGCCGGAAGAGATCTGGATCACCGATACTTCCCTGCGTGACGGTCAGCAGTCCGTGGAGCCCTACACCGTAGATCAGACGGTGAACATCTTCAAGCTCCTCAGCCGCCTTGGCGGCCCCTACGGCATCATCCGTCAGACGGAATTTTTCATTTACAGCAAGCGGGATCGGGAAGCCATTGAGAAGTGCATGGCGCTGGACCTGCCCTTCCCCGAGATCACAAGCTGGATCCGCGCCAGTAAGGAGGACTTCCGCCTGGTCAAGCAGCTTGGCATCCGGGAGACCGGTATCTTGGTCAGCTGCAGCGACTACCACATCTTCAAGAAGATGAAGATGACCCGTAAGCAGGCACTGGATCACTACCTCGGCACCGTCAAGGATGCCTTTGATGCAGGTGTCGTGCCCCGCTGCCATCTGGAAGATATCACCCGAGCCGACTTCTACGGTTTTGTTGTTCCCTTTGTCAATGAGCTGGTAAAGCTCAGCGAAGAAGCGGGCATTCCCGTGAAGATCCGCGCCTGCGATACCATGGGCTATGGCGTACCCTATTCCGGCGTAGCTCTGCCCCGCAGTGTGCCCGGCATCATCTACGGCCTGCAGCATTATTCCGACCTGCCCAGCAAGTATCTGGAATGGCATGGTCATAACGATTTCTATAAGGCAGTGGCCAATGCCGCCAGCGCATGGCTCTACGGCGCTTGCGCTGTCAACTGCTCTCTGCTGGGCATCGGCGAGCGCACCGGCAATGTGCCGCTGGAAGCTATGGTCTTCGAGTATGCTGCCCTGCGCGGCTCCTTCGATGGCATGGATCCCACGGTCATTACGGAGATTGCAGACTTCTTCCGCAAGGACATCGGCTATGATATCCCGCCCATGACCCCCTTTGTGGGCCGCAACTTCAATGTGACCCGGGCAGGCATCCACGCCGACGGCCTTCTGAAGGATGAAGAGATCTATAACATTTTCAACACCAGCCGTCTTCTCAACCGTCCTGCCTCCGTGCAGATCAGCAAGACCTCCGGCCTTGCCGGCATCGCCTACTGGATCAATGGCAACTATAACCTCAGCGAGGCAGAAGCCTTGACCAAGCGGGATCCTCTGGTACTGGCCCTCAAGGAATGGATCGACAAGGAATATGAGAACGGCAGACAGACGATCCTCTCGACCCACGAGCTGGAAACAAAAATAGAAGAGCTTTCCGGCGGCAGACTGCCGCGGCTGTGAGGAGGGAATGGCTATGAATACAAAGCATGTATCACTGGCAGACCGGGTATTTGACCGGCTGGAACGAGATATTATTTCCGGCGTCTATCGCCGGGGCGAAATTCTGACGGAGCTTCGTCTGGTGGAAGAACTGGGCGTCAGCCGCACCCCCATCCGTGAGGCCATTCGCCGTCTGGCAATGGAGCGCCTGATTCAAGAAACCCCCAAGGGTTCTGTGGTATTGGGCATCACCCGCCGGGATCTGGAGGATATTCTCCTGATGCGGGTACGCATCGAAGGCCTGATTGCCTACTATGCTGCCCAGAACCGCACCCAGGAGCAGCTGGATGAAATGAAGCACACCGTGGATCTGCAGGATTACTATCTCTCCCGGGGCGATATCACCCGGGTGGTGGAGATGGACAACCGCTTCCATGATCTGATTTTTGAAATGTCCCAGCATCCTGTGCTGACGGACGCTATGGCACCCATGATCCGTAAGATCATGAAATTCCGCCGGGAAGCCATGGACATTCTCACCCGCGCTCCCCGCTCTGCAAAAGAGCACCGGGAAATTTATGAAACCATCGCCGCCGGTGAGCGGGATCGGGCAGAAATGCTCATGACCCACCATGTGGACAAAGCAAGACAGAGCATCCTGGATGCCTGTGTAGAATAAATCCCAAGGCCGGTTCCTCAATTCAGGGAACCGGCCTTTATGATTGAAAATCGTATTCCTCTAAATACCGCATAAGTGTTTCTGCCATGATTTTCGCCAGAATTTCCTCATATAGTTCCATTTTCTGCACCTCGCGATACTGCGTGAGTTATATTTACAGTATCGCAGTTAAGCAATGCGATTGCAATGCATATTTCGATGCAAATGTGCAATAGGATAAATGTAATATAAATGTATTGCGAGGATATGGCATGGGCAAGTTTAAGATTCTGATTGTACCTCCCACCACCAATAAAACCATTCGCGTCCCCAATGATGTAGTCGAGGGCGTGGAAAACGCCATCCGGGGCAAGGATTGCACCTTCTCCGCATTTGTCATTGCTGCAGTTCGTGCGGCCCTGCAGGATCTGCAGGAGGAAAGTGAAGATTGACAAAAAGCAAAGCCGGTTCCCTGATTGATTTTCGATCAGGGAACCGGCTTTTTTCTTGTTCGGGGATTTATTTGCCGATGGCGGCCAGCATTTCTTTGGAAAGGCCACTGAGATGAACCGGCTCGCCGGTCCAAAGGAATTTTGCGTAAGGGTTCAGGGGGAAGGTGCTGGCCTTGAAGCCCTGCATTTCTGCAAAGGGGATGGCGGCGATCAGGCGGCCTACATTGGAGGCCATATCCGTATCGGAGATGTATAATGTGGTGTCTGCAATGCTGACGAGGCAAAGACCAAAGCTGCCGCCGGGGAGGCTCTTCGCGTTGTTGAATACGAAAAGTTCCCGGTCGTCGATGCGGCCTTCCGCCTTCAGTCTGGTAATGAGAATAGCCTTTTTCTGTGCGTTCATGATGGATCCTCCTTATGTGGCAAAGAAAGAGTAGTGCATATAGTCCTTATAGCCGCTGCGCCAGTAAATGCCCCGGGTGAAGCCGTATTTCTCAAAGATCTGGTCGATCTCGCCGTCCACCGGAATGGAGTATTCGCTGGTCTCCGGGGAGAAGAAGGAACCCACAAGGGCTTTTCCATTGGGATCGCAGTAATAGTTTTCGTTGGGATTGATGTCGATGGCGAGGCCGCAGTTGTGTTCCGATTTTGCCTCATAGCGGAAGCCGCCAAGAGAATGGATGGGGTACTTCGCCGGGCAGGCATAGATTTCCCGGAAGATCTGATCTACAGTGGCAGCGATGTTTTTATGTACTTCGATGGTAAAGTAGCGGGTGTATTTTTCGCCGCTGGAGTTGATGTCCCAGGCGGGAACGGTGATAGACACAATGTTGGGCTGGGCTTCTGCCTTGCTGCCGTAAACTGCGCGGGGGTCGGATACCGACTGGCCGAAAATCCGCTGGCATTTCTGGGCATAGGTTTCATTGCCGTTGGCCAGGGTCAGATCCTGATTTCCCGATTCGGGAGCTGCATCCTCAGGATCCTTGGCGGGGGGGTATTCGCATACCACATCGCACTGGGCTCTGCAGCCGTTGGAGCTGTAGGCGTAGATGGTGCACACACCGACGGAAACCCAGCTGACCTTGCCATCCACCACGGAAGCGATGTTAGGATTGGAACTGATCCAGGTGATGGTCTGATTGGTGGTGGTAGCGGGGAAGAGCTGTGCTGTCAGGGTGACGCTTTCGCCCTTGGTCAGCTCCATCACATTCTGGTTCAGCATGACCAGAGTGGCGAAGGTTTCGTTCCAATCGGGCTTTGCCGTGAGAACGCCCTGCATGCGGGAGAAGATGGTGGCGGCTTCTGCGCGGCTTGCGTTGTTCTGGGGCGCAAAGCGCAGGCTGCCGTCCTCATTGGCGATGCCCTGTACGATGCCGCAGTCCCGCAGCTCGTTCACAGCATCCTTTGCCCAGGAAGCAATTTTATCTGCATCTGTAAAAGCAGCGGGCTGATGGTCTTCGTCCCCAAGAATGGGAGATTCAAAGCTCTGACCGGTGACCTGTGCATAGCGCTGCAGCATGGTGAGCATCTGCTCGCGGGTAATCAGACCATCGGGATTGAAATTACCGTTGCCGCTGCCCTGGGTGATGCCGGTGCGGGCAGCCCAGTTGATGTAGGGGATATAGTATTTGTCTGTCTGGATATCCCGGAACAGAACGCCATCGTAATCGAGCTTCCAGCCTTCTGTGTCGATTTTTGCAAAGCGACCCAGAACAGTAACGAACATAGCGCGGGTCATGGGGCTGTTGGGGGCAAAGGTGGTATCGTCGATGCCGTTCATCAGGCCGTCGGCGATCACCTGTTCCAGATAGGGCTTGGCCCAGTGGTTGTCAATGTCTGTGAATTGTGCCGCATCGGCAGCTAAGGCCGGAATGGAAGAGCAAAGCACAAGGGCAATGGCGAGGAGAAGTGAGGTTAGTCGTCTCACAGGCGTACCTCCTTAATTAATATAGTATGTATTGTAACGGAAGCTCACAGAAAATGCAATCGTTCCCGCCAAAAATTCACAATATCTTTACCCCTCCCCCGGAAGCCCTGTCAAAGCCAGTCAAAGAGGCCAACATTTTGTGTTAAAAAGTCGCAAAAACCCCATGATATAGTAAAAAAGAAAAAATGAAAAAAACTTTGATTTTTTGCAAAAAAATGCTTGACAATCCGGGATATAGGTGGTATTATATCGAAGCTGTCCGCGAGGGCGACAGAATGTACCTTGTAAATTAAACAACGAAACATGAACAAATAGCACCTTGGACAATTTTGAAAAACAAAGTTGTTCTTTTGATGTCAAAAGAATAGCCAACGAAAATTCTTGAGTATAGC
>JAZRCV010000024.1:0-6926 GCA_045659925.1 Faecousia sp. | reverse complement strand
TTATTCTCCCCGGAGGGCGCGGCAATAGGCGGCGGGGTCTTCGGATTTAAAATAGGTGCTGCCGGACACCAGAACATTGGCGCCGTGTTCCCGGCAGATGCGGGCGGTTTCTACATTGATGCCGCCGTCCACCTCAAGTTCGCATTCGGGGTTGTGCTGGGCGATGTATTGGGAGATGGTCTTCAGCTTGGGCATCATATCCTGCATGAAGCTCTGGCCGCCGAAGCCCGGCTCCACCGTCATCACGAGGATCAGGGAGCAAAGGGGCAGGAAGGGCAGCACCGCCTGGGCAGGGGTCACAGGGCGGAGGCTGATGGCAGGCCGGACGCCAAGCTCCTTAATGCGCTTGAGCGCTGCAAGGGTATTCTCCTGCGTGTCCGACTCCACATGGATGGTGAGAATGTCGGCACCGGCATTGCAGAACCGCTCCACATAGCGGATGGGCCGCTCCACCATCAGATGCACATCCATCACCAGTTCCGTTGCCGGACGGATGGCCTTTACCACGGGAAGACCCACGGAAATGTTGGGAACAAACAGCCCGTCCATGACATCGATATGTACATAATCGGCGCCGTTGATAGCCAGATTCCGGATGTCTCTGCCGAGATTCAGAAAATCAGAGGATAAAATGGATGGTGCAACCTTTGCCATGGAACTGCCTCCCCAATCACAGGTGTTTCGTTTTTTTCTATTATAGCGCGAAAGGGGCAAAAATGTCAACGCCTCCCTTGCTCGTGTGGGGCAAATTACCTTGGGTGTGCCGCCATATCCACAGGCAATAAGAAGGACGCATTGCTACAATGCGTCCTTGAGAATGTCAAAAAACTATAATATAGTCCTCCGCGACTGAGTAGCGGGGGAAGAGTGAAGGGGGCAAAAAGCCCCCTTCGCGTTCAATCAAACAGGTTTTTAGAACTTTCGAAGGAAGTTCTAAAAACCGCACAGCGTGTCGAAAATACTTTTTCGACACGCTGAAGGACGCATTGCTGCAATGCGTCCTTTTCGTATGCTCAGGTAATATGAACATGATTATTGATATGATCCATGCAGTAGCAGTGGTAGCCATTGCAGCGGGAGCAGTAGCGGAATTCCAGCCCGGGATTTTCCGTGTCGGTGCGGCCGCAGACGGTACACTTGTGACGGTAGGGTTTTTCGCCGGTCTTGCTGCGGTAATTCTGCGCCCAGTTGGGATTGGGCTGAGCGGCAGCCTGGGGCTTTTTGGGGCGACGGCGGCGATAGCGCAGGGAATCGGGCAGGATGTTCTTAATATCGCTGCCGAAGAACAGGAAATAGTTTGCGAAAGCAAACACGGGCATCAGCCAGCCCAGATAGACAAAGCCGCTTCCATCGCCAAGGAAGCGAAGCATCAGGGCAAAGCCTTCTGCCATACCAAGCAGGGTCAGGCCGAAATAGACCCAAGCCAGATATTTCGCCTTGACCGGGATTACGAAGAACACGAGGAAGCGAATCTCAGGCAGCAGCGTAGCAACCGCTAAGAAGAGGGTCAGGTTCAGCGTGCCCACCGTGGCGTCATAACCCAGCAAAAGTGCGCCGATGTCCATCAGCACGATGCCGGATAGATAGTAAAGGTTGAAGCGAAGCACGCCCCATTGCTGCTCAAACATCCGTCCAAACTGATAGTAGAAAAACAGCATCAGAAGGGACAGGGCTGTGTTGACCACATTACCGTCCAGCATATAGGTGAACACATAGCTGAACAGCCGCCAGATCTGGCCGCTCAAAATGGCATCCCGGTCAAAATACAGCAGACTGTAGACAAGCTCTGAACTGTCAACCAGAGTCAGAAAATACACGATCACATTGCCGATGGCAACATACAGCATGAGGTTGGGGATTCCCCAGCTTTGGTGGTTATAGCAAAACCGCTCAAAATTTCGGCGAAGTTTTTTCAATCATGGACACATCCTTTGTTAAGATATGGATATCATAGCGGAAAATCCGCCGCTTGTCTATAAAGAATCTGTAAATTTTATAACCAAAAGCACAGCCCCTCAGACAAAATCCAAGGATTTCCGCCCCAAAACTCTTGACAAATTTCTCATGCCTGCTATACTGGTAAGGTAAAATCAACCCTTATCAAGAGTGGCGGAGGGACCGGCCCGATGAAGCCCGACAACCTGCTTCGGCAAGGTGCCAAATCCGGCGATGAAATCGACAGATGGGGAAGCGAAATGTGTTGCGTGCTCTGTCGAACTGAGCGCGCTTTTGTTTTCTTCTAAAGAAAAGGACGGTATTTATGGACTATAAAAGAATTTTTACATCTGAATCTGTAACAGAAGGCCATCCCGATAAGGTCTGCGACCAGATCTCCGACGGCGTTCTGGATGCTATTCTGGCCCAGGACCCCATGGCCCGCGTGGCCTGCGAGACTGCTGCCACCACCGGCATGGTGCTGGTCATGGGCGAAATCTCCACCAATTGCTATGTAGATATCCCCAAGGTGGCCCGCAAGACCCTCAAGAGCATCGGCTACACCGCCGAGACCGGCTTCGATGGCGACAGCTGCGCCATCCTCACCGCCATTGACGAGCAGTCCGGCGATATCGCCATGGGCGTCAACAACTCCTATGACGATGAAAGCACCAACGGTGCCGGTGACCAGGGCATGATGTTTGGCTTCGCTTGCGACGAGACCAAGGAACTGATGCCCGCCCCCATTTCCTATGCCCACAACCTGACCCTCGCTCTGACTGCTGCCCGCAAGGAAGGCAAGCTGAATTGGCTGCGCCCCGACGGTAAGAGCCAGGTTTCCGTATGCTATGATGAGGCCGGTGTGCCCGTGGCCATCGATTCCGTGGTTGTTTCCACCCAGCATGCTGCGGATATCGCCATTTCCGATCTTCGTGAAGCTGTGATCGAAGAGATCATCAAGCCCAATCTGCCCACTCGTCTGCTGCATGAGGGCACGAAGTTTTATGTAAACCCGACTGGTCGCTTTGTCATCGGCGGCCCGGTGGGTGACTCCGGCCTGACCGGCCGTAAGATCATTGTAGATACCTATGGTGGCTATGCTGCCCACGGCGGCGGCGCCTTCTCCGGCAAGGACCCCACCAAGGTAGACCGCTCCGCAGCCTACATGGCCCGCTATATCGCGAAGAACATCGTTGCCGCCGGTCTTGCCAAGAAGTGCCAGATCGAAGTGGCCTATGCCATCGGCGTGGCAACTCCTGTCAGTGTCCTGGTGGATACCTACGGCACCGGCAAGATGTCTGACGAGCGGCTGTCTGCCCTTGTCACAGAGTGCTTCGACCTTCGTCCCGCCTCCATCATCCGCACCCTTGATCTTCGCCGTCCCATCTATCAGCAGGTAGCTTCCTACGGTCATTTCGGCCGCCCCGAGCTGGATCTGCCCTGGGAAAAGACCGACCGCGTGGAAGATCTGCTTGCCAAAGTCTAATATTCAGTAAATATGTATGTAGGGACAGGCCTCCGGCCTGTCCCTTACTATATACGGCGGGACGATGTGGGCATCGTCCCCTACGGACTATTTCCTATCCCCTCCGTAGGGGCGGATGCCCACATCCGCCCGGTGGGGAATGTGTCGTTTTCATCGAAACCATCGCTGAATTTGCGATCCATTTTTCCACAGACAAAAAATGATGCTGTCCATGTTGCATGAGACAGCATCACTTATTTTATTATTTACGGTGTGGGGCAGAGCAGCGGCTGAAGCTGGCGGCCCTGCAGGGCAAGATCCACTGTGGGCGTCAGAAGCTGCAGATCCGCCACCAGCGAGGTGGGTTTCCCGATGGGACTATCCTGATAAAAAGGCACAAAGTAATAGTGCTTCCGGTTCAGCAGCCGCCCGATGTTTTCCGCCCCGGCAGCCAGGGCATCGTTGCTGGAAATACCCAGCACGATGGGGCGACCGTTGCGAAGGTGGGCCTTTGCCGCCAGGGTTACCACATTATCCGCAATTCCGTGGGCGAGCTTTGCCAGGGTGTTCCCGGTGCATGGAGCAATGATCAGAGCATCCAGAGTTTTCTTGGGGCCGAAGGGTTCCACTTCTTCCTGTGTACAAAGCACCCTGCGGCGGCACAGTTCCTGCAGCCGCTCCAGATGGTATTCTGCAGGGCCGAAGCGGGTGTCCTTTTGTGCGGTGGCTTCCGAGGCAATGGGAATAATATTATCGTAGCTTTGCAGCAGGGTCTCCAATGCCGCAAAGGTGCGGTCAAAGGTACAAAACGACCCGCACATGGCAAAGCCGATGGTTTCGTGTTTCATGACGACTCCTCCAGTTCGGTCAGACGAAGAATCGCATCGGCAATGGCATAGCCTGCGGTTTTTGGCGCGCATTTGCCGGGGAGTCCCGGTGCGCGGATGCATTGCAGGCCATGGGCACGGCACAGTGCATCATCAAAGCCGCCCGGACTGCTGGCCAGCTCCAGCAGCAGGCAGTCCGGACGAAGTTTTGCATAGTCCTTTGTTGAAAACACCGGCGCAGGCACGGTGTTGACCACATAATCATATTGGTCGAGGCCTTTGCGGTAGTGCCCGGTCTGTTCTGCCCCCATTCCTGCGGCAAGGATCCTGCCAAGATCGGCGTCCTTCCGGGCACTGGCGGTGATGTTTGCCCCAAGCAGCTGTAGCTTCCCTGCCAGCAGACTGCCGATCCTGCCGTAGCCTGTGATGAGGCCGCAGCTGCCCTGAATGGTCACAGGAAGCTGCGCCATCAGGATTTCGATTGCGCCCTCCGCCGTGGGCACCGCATTGGCGCATTGCAGCAGGGGATCTGCATAATAGTCAAAGATCTGAAGTCCCTCTTTTTTATATTGCGCCGTCTCAGTGCCGAGATTTCCCCCCATAATCACCTGCCCGGGCCGCAGCGCAGCCATCCGTTCCCGGGAAAGCTTCTCTCCCATGGGCAGCACCAGAATATCTGCCTGCGCCGGATCATCGGGTACCACATGGCGCCCATGAATGCGAAGGGCTTCGGCAGCATAGCGGGAGCGCAGATCGCTGCCGGTAAAGAAAAACACTGCATTTTTTCGCATCAAAATCACCTCCGCGACGCATCTTATGCTGCTGAAAGGCAAATGGTGCAAAACCGCTTGTCATGGAACGGGATTTGCGGTATAATGTGGGTGAAAAATGTGGAGGTGACATGAAATGGAACGACATGGCTTTATCCATGATATGCTGGATGTTAAGGTACTGCTTCTATATCTTATGAGCCGGGTGCATGAACCTGTGGATGTGCAGAAGATCTATGAGCTGGCCTATCAGGATGACTGCCTGAGCTACTTTGATGTTGCCGAGGCACTGCCCCAGATGGTGGAGACCGGACATCTGAGCTGCACCGAAAATGGTCTTTACAGCATTACCCCCAAGGGCATCGAAACCGGTAAGGTGACGGATGATTCCCTGGCTTACCCCGTGATGCAGCGGGTCAAGGCAGCGGCGGAACGGCACAACCGGGAACGCCGCCGGGATAATTTTGTTCACATCCAGACTGTGGAAAAAGGCGAGGGGGATTATACCGTCGTTATGGGGCTGGATGATGAGCTGGGCAATCTTATGACTCTGGAGATGTCTGCCCCCGGCCGCCGCCAGGCCATCGCACTCACCAAGGCCTTCCGGGAAAAGGCAGAAATCATCTATCAGATGATTATGACAGAGCTTTTGGATGTGCCGGAGCCGGAACATGAGAGCGAGTGAGGTTTTTCCACAGCGCCTGCAGGAGCTGCTCGATCAGCGGGGCATGACGCAGGAGGAGCTTTCCCACCGCACAGATATTCCCCTAGCCACCATTCGGGCCTATCTGGGCGGCAAAAGACCGACGGTAAGTACCCGGAATTTGCTGCTTTTTGCCCAGACGTTTGAGTTTCCTATGTCCCAACTTGTAGATTATTTGCAAGGTGTGGGCAATTTATATAAATAGCACTTGAAAAATCTGAAATCTGTGCTATAATATGACCATACCCAGCAACTCGAACGACTGGACGAAAGGAGCGACATGTTATGAAAATTCAAATCACAGAAAAGAAGGTTCAGATTCCTGAGAATGTGCGTGCTTACGCCGAGAAAAAAGTAGGCAAGCTCGCCCGCTATTTTAAGGACGATGCGGAGGCCTTTGTCGTCTTTTCTGTTGAGAAGAACCGTAATAAGGCTGAAATTACGGTTCATGCCGCCAATACCTACTTCCGTGCCAGCGAATCCACCTCCGACATGTTTGCCTCGGTCGACGCTGCCATCTCTTCTCTCGAGCGTCAGATCCGCAAGAACAAGACCCGCCTGGCCAAGCGCATTCGTCAGGATGCCTTTGTCCGTAGCCCGGAGGAGATTTCCACACTGGTACCCGATGGTCCGGAAGAGTCCTTTGAAATCATCCGCACAAAGCAGTTCCCCATGAAGCCCATGACCCGTGAAGAAGCCATTTTGCAGATGAACCTGCTGGAGCATAGCTTCTTCGCTTTCCGGGATGAGGATTCTGATGGCGCTTTCGCGGTGGTTTACAAGAGAAATGACGGCGGCTACGGCATCATTGAGGATGCACAATAATCTTGAAAACCGCATAAATGCTTCGGGGGCGCGCTAGCGCCCCCGTTTTTTTCACGGTTTTTGACGAATCTGTGAAAAATGGCGAAATAAAGCCGTGAGTTTTGGGCGATTTTCCATCTTGATTTTTCCACAGAGTCTGTTAAAATGTAAAAGCACCGTTTCCGAGGGAAACTTCAGAACGATGCCCAATGATTTCAAAAAAGTTTTCAAAAAAGAATAAAAAAGTTCTTGACAAACGAAAACTTCTGTGATATCATATGGAAGCTGTCCGCGAGGGCGACAGAATGTACCTTGTAAATTAAACAACGAAACATGAACAAATAGCACCTTGGACAATTTTGAAAAACAAAGTTGTTCTTTTGATGTCAAAAGAATAGCCAACGAAAATTCTTGAGTATAGC
>JAZRCV010000023.1:0-8272 GCA_045659925.1 Faecousia sp. | reverse complement strand
GGCAGACGCTATATGACCATGGCCACCTGCCCGGAGCATGGAAAGTACCTGATCCGCATCCGTCTGAGCGAAGATGCCGACGGCTCTTTGAAGGTCAGCCGCTTAATTTATGAAGGTGCCTCCGAAGCAGCAAAAGCTTACGAAAAACTGGCGCAAAAGCCCCGGCGGCATCACCGCCGCAGCTCCCGCAAGGCCAGCGTGAAGCAGCCGGAGGGTACAAAAAAAGATGTACAGGGTACACCCGCCAACAGTTAAAATACGATCATATGAAAAATATCGTCTCATCGGGAATACCGATGAGACGATATTTTTACATAAAAAGCAGGCGCTGCAAGACCCATTGCAGCGCCTGCGGTATTTTGTTTTGGAGGATTACTTCTTGAGCTTGTTCTCTGCGAAGTGTTCCTTCGTCAGCTTTGCCACAACGCCGGACAGGGCGAACAGGGCAATGAAGTTGGGGATAGCCATCAGGCCGTTGAAGGTGTCGGCCAGGTCCCATACCACGTCGATGGAGGTAACAGCGCCAACCACAACGATGACAACGAAGATAACCTGATAGACCTTGGAAGCCTTGAGGCCGAACAGGTACTGCACGCAGCGGGAACCATACAGTGCCCAACCGAGAACGGTGGAGAATGCGAACAGTGCCAGAGCGATGGCAACGAACAGAGCAGCGAACTTGCCGCCGAAGATGGTGCCGAAGGCTGCGGTGATCAGCTCAGAGCCGGGCTTCACGCCGAATTCTACAGGAACACCGGAGATGATGATGGTCAGAGCAGTCAGGGTGCAGATCACGATGGTGTCTACAAAGACTTCGAAGATGCCGTACAGACCCTGATGAACAGCGCTGGGAGTTTCAGCTGCTGCATGGGCAATAGCTGCGGAGCCAAGGCCGGCCTCGTTGGAGAATGCGCTTCTTCTCAGACCCCAAACAATGGCCTGCTGCAGCATGATGCCGCTGCCTGCGCCAACAACAGCCTGGGGAGTGAATGCGCCAACAAAGATCTTGCGGAAAGCATCGCCCACGCCATCCAGGTTGCCGAAGATAACGATCAGAGTGAATGCGATGTACAGAATGCTCATGAAGGGGATGAGCTTCTCAGTGACCTTGCCGATGCGCTTGATGCCGCCGAAGAGCACCAGGAACACAACAGCAGCGATCACGATACCTGCAACCAGATTGATGGTGCTGGCAGAGCTTTCAGCAGCGGGAGCAAAGGCAACGATAGCAGTGTTGACAGAGCCAACAATGGAGTTGACCTGGGACATATTGCCGATGCCGAAGGAAGCCAGGATAGCGAAGATGCAGAACAGAGCTGCCAGCCACTTCCATGCCTTGCCCATGCCCTTGGTGATGTAGTACATGGGGCCGCCGACCCAGTCGCCCTTTGCGTCGCGCTCACGATAGTGAATGGACAGGGTAACTTCGGAATACTTGATGATCATGCCCAGCAGAGCAGCGAGCCACAGCCAGAAGATGGCGCCGTAGCCGCCCAGTGCGATGGCCTGGCTGGTACCAACGATGTTGCCGGTGCCGACGGTAGCGGCAAGGGCAGTGGTGACAGCCTGCAGAGGAGTAACTGCGCCTTCGCCGGCTTCAGTCTTCTTAAACATCTTGCCGACAGTGTTCTTCATGGCGTAGCCAAACTTGGTGAACTGCATACCGCGGTTGCGAATGGTGAACCACAGGCCGCCGACAAATACGCAGGGCAGCAGGATGTACATCCATGCCACCGTGTTCAATGTACCGGTGAAAAATCCAATAATTGCGTTTAAAATTTCCATTTTTTCTTTCGGGCGTTCCCTCACGCCCACCCTTTCTTCAGATTAAAACCGCACAGAGTATTGCGCTTTTCCATGAAAAAAAGTCGTAACACTAAGTTACGGCTTCTCTTGAGAAAGGACCAAGCAATTTGTCATGCTCTGTCCTTTTGCCTGAGAGATAAGCGGGACCGGGTCTTGACCCGCCGTACACCTTCGGCGCTCCCTTTGCGGGAGACTCTCCAGAGAGCCACATTCATGGCATTCCAAGTATAGCACACAAATTATACCATTGCAATCATTTTTTGTGAATTTTTCCTAAAAAACCCGCCGAATTTTTTCTTCGGCGGGTTTTTGCAAAATTTAAGAGATCATCAGGCTGCAAACCAGTTCAGTGTAGGCTGCAGGATCCTCCAGCGGGATGCCCGCCATGATCATGGCCTGACTGTAGAGCAGCTTTGCGTACTTTTTGGCCTTTTCCGGGTCACTGTCCACGGCATTTTGCATGGACTGCACTGCCGGGTGATCGGGATTCAGCTCTAAGATCTTGCCGAATTCCGAGGGCATCTCGGGATTCATGCGCTGCAGATACCGCTCCATCTCAAAGCTCATGCCAGATTCGGAACGAAGGCTCACAGGATGGCTGCCCAGAACATCAGACAGCTTTACCTCTTTCACCTGACCCTCCAGTGCCTGGGAAACATAGGCGGTAAAGTCCTTGAGGGATTCGGCCTTTTCTTCAGAGCGCTTCTTGTCCTCATCGCTCTGCAGGCCAAGCTCATCCGTCAGCACATTGCAAAGGGCCTTGTCTTCGTAGCGGTCAATGGCGCGGGCCACAAACTCGTCCACCTCGTCTGTGAGGTACAGCACATCATAGCCCTTCTCCTGCAGCATTTCCACCTGAGGCAGACGGGCAATGCGGCCAAAGGCTTCGCCGGTGGCGAAGTAGATCTTCTCCTGCCCCTCAGGCATAGCTTCCACATATTCTTTGAGGCTGATAAGCTTATCCTGCTTGCCGGAATGGAACAGGGCCAGATCCTGCAGAAGATCCTTGTTCTTGCCGTAGTCGGAGGCAATGCCGATCTTGAGCTGGCGGCCAAAGGCCAGATAGAAGGCTTCATACTTCTCCCGCTCGTCCCGCATCAGGCGAGCAAGCTCATTTTTGATCTTCTTTTCCAGATTGCCCGCAATCAGGCGAAGCTGGCGGTCATGCTGAAGCATTTCTCGGGAGATATTCAGGCTCAGATCCTGAGAGTCCACCACGCCCCGGACAAAGCGGAAGTGATCCGGCAGCAGATCGGCGCAGTTCTCATCGATGAGAACGCCGGCGGAATAAAGCTGCAGGCCCTTCTTATAGTCCATGGAATAGAAATCAAAGGGTGCTCTCTGGGGAATGAACAGCAGTGCCTTATAAGTCAGGGCACCTTCCACACTGGTATGCACGGTGGCAGCGGGCTTTTCAAAGTCGGTAAACTGCTTCTTATAGAACTCAGCATATTCCTCTTCCGTCACATCCTTCTTGGCCCGCTGCCAAAGGGGGATCATGGAGTTGAGGGTTCTGATTTCCGTTACCGTTTCCCATTCGGGTTTTTCCGCATCTTCGGTGCCTTCCTTCATGCAGCTGGTTTCCATCTCCATGCGGATGGGATAGCGGATATAATCAGAATACTTTCTGACCAGATTCTGGATCTCATACTGCTCGCAGAAGCGGCTATAGGTTTCCTCTTCGCCGTCTTCCTTCAGCTTCAGCACCACATCGGTACCGGCACTGTCTCTTTCACATTCCGTGAGGGTATAGCCGTCAGCACCGCTGGACTGCCACATCCAAGCCTGTTCCTCGCCATACTTCTTGGACACCACAGTGACATGATCTGCCACCATGAATGCAGAGTAGAAGCCAACACCAAACTGGCCGATGATGTCCACTTCTTCCATTTTTTCCATCTCCTGCTTGAACTGCAGGCTGCCGGATTTGCAGATGGTGCCGAGGTTCTGCTCCATCTCCTCCCGGTTCATGCCGTTGCCGTTGTCGGAAATGGTGAGCACATGATATTTTTTATCACAACGCAGGGTAATTTCAAAATCACTGCGGTTGAGTCCAACCTGATCGTCGGTCAGGCTCCGATAGGCCAGCTTGTCGATGGCGTCGGAGGCATTGGAGATCAGCTCCCGCAGGAAAATCTCTTTGTGGGTATAGATAGAATTGATCATCAGATCAAGCAGGCGCTGGGATTCCGCCTTGAACTGCATTTTTGCCATGGGTTTCACTCCAAATTAGTTTTTGGCACTCTTCTCTTTTGAGTGCTAAGATTATTATAGCCACTTTTCCGGAAATTGCAAGTCCCTTGGCACATTTTTTCTTTGCAAGATGAAGATTGTATGTTAAACTATAAAAAACAAGGAGGTAGCGCATTATGATTACTGTTTCCAACCTTGCCATGCAATACGCAGGAACCGTACTGTTCAACCAGGTAGACCTGCAGTTCACCGCAGGCAACTGCTACGGCGTCATCGGCGCCAATGGCGCAGGCAAATCCACCTTCCTCAAGATCCTCTCCGGTGAGCTGGACTCCACTAAGGGCTATGTGGCCATCAAGCCCGGTGTGAGAATGTCCGTTCTGAAGCAGGATCAGTTCCAGTATGACGCATATACGGTGCTGGACACCGTCATCATGGGCAACCGCCATCTGTATGACATCATGAAGGAAAAGGACGCCCTTTATATGAAGGAGGACTTCACAGATGAAGATGGCCTCCGGGCTTCCGACTTAGAAGCAGAGTTCGCAGAGCTGGGTGGCTGGGAGGCTGAATCCGATGCCAGCCGCATCCTGCAGGGTCTCGGTGTGCCGGTGGAGCTGCACGAAAGCATGATGGCAGATATGGACGGCCGACTGAAGGTGAAGGTGCTGCTGGCCCAGGCACTGTTCGGCAATCCCGACATCATCATGCTGGACGAGCCCACCAACAACCTGGACATTGAATCCATCAACTGGCTGGAAGACTTCCTGCTGGACTATGAGGGCACCGTCATCACCGTTTCCCATGACCGCCATTTCCTCAACACCGTCTGCACCCACATTGTGGACATCGATTACGGTAAGATCAAGATGTATGTGGGCAACTATGACTTCTGGTATGAGTCCTCCCAGCTGGTGCAGACCCTCATGCGCAATAAGAACAAGCGCAACGAGGAAAAGATTGCAGAACTGCAGGCCTTCATCTCCCGCTTCTCTGCCAACAAATCCAAGAGCAAGCAGGCTACCGCCCGCCGGAAGCTCCTGGACAAGCTCTCCGTAGAAGAAATCCCCTGCTCTACCCGCCGCTATCCCTTCGTGGGCTTCACCCGGGAACGGGAGGTTGGCAAAGATGTGCTGTTTGTGCGGGAAGTTTCCAAGACTATTGACGGAGTGAAGCTGCTGGATAAAGTCAGCTTCATTGCCAACCGCAACGAAAAGATTGCCTTCGTGGGCGAAAATGAGCTGGCACAGACCACCATGTTCAAAATCCTCATGGGCGAAATCGAGCCGGACGAAGGCAGCATCAAGTGGGGTGTTTCCACCTCCCAGAGCTATTTCCCCAAGGATAATACGGAATACTTTGAAGGCCGGGATGAATCTCTGGTGGACTGGATCCGCCAGTTCTCTGTGAAGAAGGACGATGTATATCTTCGCGGCTTCCTTGGCAGAATGCTGTTCTCCGGTGAGGATGTGTTCAAATCCGTCAAGGTACTCTCCGGCGGTGAGAAGGTGCGCTGCATGCTCTCCCGAATGATGCTCTCCGGTGCCAACTGCATCCTGCTGGATCAGCCCACCAACCATCTGGACATGGAATCCATCCAGGCAGTGAACAAGGGCATCTGCGCCTTCCCCGGCAATGTGTTCCTTGCCAGCCATGACCACGAAATGCTCCAGTCCACTGCCGACCGCATCATTGAATTCCTGCCCGATGGCAGCATCTGTGACCGTCTGTGCAGCTATGACGACTATCTTGCCTACCGCCAGGAGGAAATGAACAAGTAATACGCCTTCCGCGGCTTGCATTTTTCCATCCGGCTCTATATAATAGAAATGGAATCTGCCCGGTTTTGACCGGGTACATAGAAATGACATACAGAAAAGGAGGCACTTCCATGAAGCTTTGTCCCAGATGCAACACGCAGCTGGATGATGCCGCTGCTTTCTGCACCAATTGCGGCACCCAGTTCATCCCCAACGCCACTGTCCCCCAGCAGCCCTATATGTATGCGGAAGCACCCAGATATGTTGATCCCTCCGACCATACAGCAGAATACGATCCCCAGGATATTGCCGAAAATAAGATTTTTGCCATTCTGCCCTACATTCTCAGCATCCTCGGCGTTGTGATCGCCCTGCTGGCTGCCAAGAATTCCAAGTTCACCATGTTCCATATTCGTCAGGCTCTGAAAATTATGGTTTGCGATATTCTGGTGCTTCTGATCGCTCTGGTGGGCTTCTTCACCATCATTATCCCCGTCGTTGCCGGCATCTGCTCCACCATTCTCGGTGTAGTCAGCATCATCTGCTTCTTCCGCACCTGCTCCGGCAAGGCCATCGAAGCTCCCATTGTGGGCAAGTTCGGCTTCCTCAAGTAATTTCTTATCACATTGTATGTTCAGCGCCGGAGAGAACCTCCGGCGCTGAAATGATTTTATGGTGCAAAAACGGGACTGCCAAAAGGCAGTCCCGTTAATATTGATTAAGTAGAGAAGAAGAATTACTCTTCCACAGCTTCTTGCACGTCCTCTTCCTCTGCGCTCAGCAGGGCACGGATGGACAGGGAGATGCGCTTGTTGTCTGCGTCCACGTCGATGATCTTAGCTTCGACTTCCTGACCTTCAGCCAGTACGTCTTCGGGCTTGCCGATGCGGCGATCAGCGATCTGGGAAATGTGGATCAGGCCGTCAACGCCGGGCAGGATCTCAGCAAATGCGCCGAAGGTCATCAGCTTGACAACCTTGACAGGAGCTACGTCGCCAATGGCGTACTTGCTCATGAACTGGTTCCAGGGGTTCATCTCGGCGGTCTTGTAGCCCAGGGAGATCTTTCTCTTTTCGGGGTCGAAGCTGATAACGAAGACTTCGATCTCGTCGCCAACCTTGACAACCTCTGCGGGGTTCTTGATGCGGTTCCAGGACAGTTCGGAAACATGAACCATGCCGTCCACGCCACCGATGTCTACGAATGCGCCATAGGAAGTGAGGGACTTAACAACGCCCTGATACTTCTTGCCAACTTCGATTTCGGACCAAACCTTCTCGACAGCTGCACGGCGAGCTTCAGCGTTGACTGCACGGATGGAGCCAACAACTCTGCGGCGAGCACGGTTCACTTCGGTAACCTTCAGCTTAACAGCCTTGCCCTTGAGAGCAGACAGTTCGCCGCCCTTGGCAATACCGGACTGGGAGGCCGGGATGAACACACGGATGCCCTTAACGCTGGCAACGACGCCGCCCTTGTTTTCTTCAGTGATGATGCCTTCCACTACATCCTTAGCTTCGCAAGCAGCTTCGATTTCGTCCCAAACCTTCAGGCCGTCGAGCTTCTTCTTGGAGAGCTGTACGGTGCCTTCTGCGTCGTTGACACGAACTACGAATACTTCGATCTCATCACCAATCTTCAGAATTTCTTCGGGCTTTACGAACGGATCGGTGCTTACTTCGTCCGCCGGGATATAGCCGGCATGCTTGGTGCCCAGATCGACCTGGACTTCAGTGGAACCGATCGCAACAACAGTGCCAAGGACCTTATCTCCCGTATTTAAAGTTTTGATGGACTGCTCCAAAAGCATTGCAAAGCTTTCCTCTGCCACAGTCTCAACGTTCATCATTTCGCTCATAGTCTTGTTGACCTCCTTTATTATCCACGCGGGAGTCGATGCTCCGGCCGTGATGCCAATGTTAGAAGATGCGGTAAAATCGTCCTGCTTTAATTCGGATGCATTATCCACCATCAGGACCTGTCCGCAATATTGACGGCATATCATGGCGAGCCGTCCGGTATTGGCGCTTTTTGCGTCGCCCACGACGATCATTGTGTCGCACTCTTGGGCCAACCGGGATGCTTCTGCCTGCCGTTTTTCTGTCGCTTCGCATATTGTATCAAATAAAATGTAATTTGTACATATTTTTTTTATGATTTCCGAGCAAGTTTTCCATATTTTTTTTGTAGAGGTGGTCTGCATCACCAAAGAAATGGGCAAATCCCTGTTTTTTTCGTCGCTTTCCAGCCACGAGAGCAGTTCCTCCGCCGATTCAAACACCATTGCGCCCTGGCACCAGCCTGCAATGGCCTCCACCTCCGGATGGGATCGGGAGCCGATGATGATGACCTGACGGCCCTCTTCCTGGGCCTTGCTCACAATATGATGGATGCGCTTGACGAAGGGGCAGGTGGCGTCGATGATCTCCACCCCCCGGCTTTCCAGCGCCTCATATACCGCTCTGGAAACTCCGTGGCTGCGGATAATGACGGCCTTATACTCCGGTGTCAGC
>JAZRCV010000022.1:0-8952 GCA_045659925.1 Faecousia sp. | reverse complement strand
CCACCATTCTGGACAACGGCTTCGGCGGTCACCGTATCGAGGGCATTGGCGACAAGCACATCCCCTGGGTACACAATGTAAAGAACACCGACATGGCCATTGCCATTGATGACGAAGATTCCCAGCGCCTGCTGCGTCTGTTCAACACCCCGGAAGGCCAGCAGTACCTCCGCGAAGAACTTGGCTTCGACGAAGAGCTGATCGAAAAGCTCACCTGGATGGGCATTTCCGGCATTGCCAATGTGCTGTGCTGCATCAAGATGGCAAAATATTACGAACTCACCGAAAACGATGTGGTGGTTACCGTCCTGACCGACTCCGCCGTGATGTATCGTTCCCGCATTGAAGAGCTGAACCAGCAGCATGGCGCCTACAGCCTCGTGGAAGCAGCCAAGGATCACGGCCTGCATATGCTGGGTCTCAAGACCGACAGCCTGCTGGAGCTGACCTATGCCGAACGCAAGCGGGTACACAACCTGAAGTATTACACCTGGGTTGAGCAGCAGGGCATGGAAGTGGAAGATCTGAACGCCCAGTGGTATGATGTGGCAGGCACCTGGGATGCCGTCCATGCTCAGGCAAAGGAACTAGATGAACTGATCTGCGCCTTCAACGAAGAAACCGGCCTGCTCAAGGCCCTGTAATCGCCATGAAACAGGTAAAATGCGCAAGATGTGTCCGCTGCGGCAAGGAATACAAAGCCACCGCGAATCTCACCAACTGCGAATGCGGTGGGATTCTGGACATCATCTATGATTATGATTACATTCGCACCCGTTTGACCCGGGAAACCCTTGAAAAATGCACCAACTATTCCATGTGGCGCTATCGGGAGCTGCTTCCTGTGGAAGAGGATACCCCCGCACCGCCCCTGCGGGTGGGTTGGTCCCCTCTGTACCGGGCAGATCGTCTTGCCAAAGAGCTTGGCATCGGAACCTTGTGGATCAAGGATGACGGCCTGAACCCCACCGCATCCCTCAAAGACCGGGCATCCTCCATGGCAGTGGCAAAGGCTTATGAGGCAGGCGCAAAAATCATCGCCTGCTCCTCCACCGGCAACGCCGCCTCTTCCCTTGCGGGCAATGCTGCGGCAGCGGGTTTGAAGACCTTCATCTTTGTCCCCTCCCGTGCACCCAAGGGCAAGGTGGCCCAGCTTATGACCTTCGGAGCCAATGTAATCTCCGTTCAGGGGAGCTACGAGGATACTTTTGAGCTGTCCAAGGCCGCCATTGACCGCTGGGGCTGGTACAACCGCAATGCTGCCATCAATCCCTATCTCTCCGAGGGCAAAAAGACCGTTTCTCTGGAGATCGCGGAGCAGCTTGGCTGGCAGATGCCGGATTACCTCGCCATCTCTGTGGGTGACGGCTGCACTATCGCAGGCGTGTGGAAGGGTCTCAAGGATCTTTATGCCATCGGCTTGATCGATAAGCTGCCCCGCCTCATCTCTGTGCAGGCAGAGGGCTGCTGCCCCATCAACCGGGCCATCGCAGAGGACGCACCCTGGCAGCCCATGGAAGAGAATACCCTGGCAGACTCCATTGCCGTTGGCGTGCCCCGGAATGCCGACAAAGCTCTGATGGCCATCCGGGAGTCTGACGGCATCGTGGTCAATGTCTCGGATGAGGAAATCATGGCCGCACAGAAGCTTCTGGGCCGCACCTGCGGCGTTTTCGGAGAGCCTGCCGGCGTCACCGGCACCGCAGGCCTCAAGAAGCTGTGTGAGCAGGGTTTGATTTCAAAGGATGCTTCCGTGGTCAGCGTAGTCACCGGCAACGGATTAAAGGATGTGGCAAATGCCATCCGCTCTTGCGGTGAGCCCATCTCCATTCCTTCGGACATGGTGCTTCTGGAAGAAGAATTCACTGCCCGGCACATCAAAACCAGCGAATAAAGCATATTCTTCCCGCCCTCTTTGCCTATGCCGCAAAGAGGGCGGTCTTTCATCGCCCTTTTTTGACGGCATCCCCTAAAATCTGACAGTTTCTTATTGCATACCGTCATTCTTCCATGATATAATTACACTATGGAAAAAAGAGTTAGTTATTTTGTCAGTCGTAAAAATCCCCTTCTCTGGTTCGCCGCAGCACTGCTGCTCTGCTCGATCGTGGTCCGCACTGCTTATTTTTGCGAGAAAGGCGCAGATACAACGACAGTGTGGTTCCTGATCGTGCTTCCGGTGTTTGCCTCGATCCTCTACATCCTGCAGATCCTGCTGGATGGTCGTGAGCACTTTTATAAAACAGCAACCCCGGTATTCCTGTTCCTGCTGTACCTTGGCATCCGTGTGTACTTTATGGATATTGCATTGCGCTATATCCTCCTGCACTGGCTGGTTTATCTGGGCATCTTTATCCTCTATCGTGAGTTCACCTGCGGCCATTTCCCGAAGCTGTTCTTCCCTCTTTGTCTGGTGCTGGCAGGCAGTGCCGCCTTCTTCCTGTATGATGCAAGGGCAGCCTTCCTTCAGAATGCTTCTGCCCTGTACTGGATGAAGGATTTCTATGATTTCTTTGCTGTCCTGGGCATCTTCTTTACTGCTCTTTGTATCCGTGAGCACAATGACGGCAAATATCACCCCACCTGGGGCGACCGCAAGGATGGACGCAGAATTCGCACACTGAACCCCATCTCCCGCGTTGCCAACTACATCATGCCCAACCGCAACGGTGCTTCCAACTCCATCCACGATCGGATTGAGATCACCAACATTGAGCGCTATATCCGCGCCAAGCGGAAGGAAGGCTATAAGAGCTTCGGCATCACAGAGCTTTTCCTGACTGCCTATGTGCGCTGCTGTGCTAAATTCCCCGGCTGCAACCGCTTCCTGTCCGGTCAGACCGTGTATACCCGCGATGAAGATATTCAGTTCTGCATGGTGGTAAAAAAGGAAATGACCCTGGACGCACCGGATACCATCATCAAGCTGCACCTCTCCCCCTGGGACACCACAAAGGAAGTGTACGAAAAGTTCCACGCCGCTGTGGATGAAGTGCATAACACCCCCCTCAACTCCACCTTCGACAATGTGGCCCGCTATCTCAACTATATTCCCGGCGTGCTGCTGAAGTTCGTGGTATGGCTTCTGAAGTTGATGGATTACTTTGGACTGCTGCCCGCCTTCCTTCTGGAAGTCAGCCCCTTCCATGGTTCCATTTTCTTCACCTCCATGGCAAGCCTTGGCATTCCCGCCATTGTGCATCATCTGTATGACTTTGGCAATCTGCCTGTTTTCTGTGCCTTCGGCACCAAATACCGGGAGCAGGAAGTCACGCTGGATGGCGAAGTGGTCGCCCGTAAGTACATCGACATCACCTTTAATCTGGATGAGCGCACAGTGGATGGCTTCTACTATGCCGAAGTTCTGAAGTATCTGCACCGTCTGCTCCGCAATCCGGAGCGGCTGGATGTTCCGCCCGAAGAAGTGATCCGGGATATTGATTAAACAAAACATATACTGTATAATGGAATCGGGCCCTTGCGGGTCCGATTCCAAATTTTCTGTGCATTCTGTTAAGTGAGGCAATATTATGTATACCGAACTCAAACGCACCTGGGCAGAGATTGATCTCTCCGCTCTGGAGCATAACTATAGAACCCTTCGTAATCGTGTGGGCGCCAGTGTAAAATTTCTTGGCGTAGTAAAAGCGGACGCCTATGGTCACGGCGCAGTGGAAGTTTCTCGCTGCTTAGAAGCCCTTGGTGCCGACTATCTGGCCGTTTCCAGTCTGGATGAGGCAAGAGAACTGCGCTATCACGGCATTTGCTGTCCCATTTTGATTCTGGGTCATACCCCGGTGGATCAGGCTCCCCTGCTGATTGCCAACAATATCACCCAGTCCGTTACCTGCGAAAGCGCAGCCCTTGCCTACGAAGCCGCCGCAGCAAAGCTGGGAGCAAAACTCAAGGTGCATATCAAGCTGGATACCGGAATGTCCCGGCTGGGTCTTGCCTGCATCGACGATCAGTTCAACGAAACCGTTTCCAGTGTCGCACGAATCTGCAAACTGCCCCATCTGGATGCAGAAGGAATTTTTACCCACTTCGCCGTCTCCGACGAAGAAGACGAAGAATCCCGGGAATATACCCATATGCAGCTTCATCGTTTCCTGCATGCAATCCACGCCGCAGAAGAAAGCGGCCACCGCTTCCGCCTGCGCCACTGCGCCAACACCGGCGGCGTTGCCCGACATCCTGACACATGGATGGACATGGTGCGTCCGGGCCTTCTGCTGTACGGCTGTGGCCCTTATGCTGCAGAACTGGGACTCAAGCCGGTGATGCGTCTCAAGACTGTGGTGGGCAGCGTCAAGCACTATGCCCCGGGCACCACCATCAGCTACGGAAGACTTTTTGAAACCCAGCATCACACCCGCATTGGTGTTCTGCCCATCGGCTACGCCGACGGCTTGTTCCGCATTCTCTCCAACCGCTACAGCGTCATGACGAAGGAAGGTCTTGCCCCCATTCGCGGACGCATCTGCATGGATATGTGCATGATCGACCTGACGCAGCTTCCCGGTGTCATCGAAGGAGACGAGGTAGAACTGTTCGGTGAACACGCCTCCATCAACGATATGGCAGATGCCGCCCATACCATCCCCTATGAGCTGACCTGCGCAGTCTCCCGCCGGGTACTTCGGCTTTACCTGAAAGACGGAGAAATCGTGGGCAGACGACTGAAAATGAACTAATACAAAAGGTGCTGTTTCATTTCATGAAACAGCACCTTTTCTATGCAAAATTATTTTGCCCGCATCCAAAGCCAGAGGGCATAACCGCCTGATATCACCATGATGAGCAGCGCACTACAGATTTCCGAAAAATTCTGATTTGCTCCACCGAACAGCAAATAGATCAGTTCCGTAAAGAGGCCATCCTCCGGAGCAAACACACTGCTTGCGTTGACGAACATATGACTTATGATGCAGGGCCACAGGCTGCCGCCCTTATAGACGATGATGGTATAGAGAAAACCGATTACCACCGCATAGCACACCTGCAAAAAAACGCCAAGGCGATCTGCCGTGTTGGCGAGATTCACGATATGTCCCACCCCAAAGGTCACGGCAGAAACAATGATGGCGCTTTTCAGATTTTCCTTCGCCATCGCCCGGAAAAGAAAACCACGGAAGATAAGCTCCTCCACATAGCCGCCAATGGCCAGATTCAGCATCATCAAGACAGAGGCCATCAACGGTGCTGTCAGCGAAAGACCGTTCTTCAGATTGGTACAGGACATCAGGATCAGGGGAAGAAAGTATAAAAAAGTTCTCAGATTTCCCTTGAAACGGCAAAGTCCGAACTTTTCCGCAAAGCCATTGCGAAGAATCCATACAGTAGCCCATATTGCCAGAACCAAAATGCATCCCACCGGCACCAGAAGCTGCACTATGGTCTTCCCCGCCAGATCATCAAAGCCGCCGCTGAACTGCAGGGCAATGTTCATCACCACCACATACAGCCCGATCCATACAAGGGCAAAGCATAATTCGCTCTTTTCGTACAGCTTCTTCATGATGGCATCCTCCTTTTCCTTGTAGGGATAAATCCATTATGGCAAATATTTACCAAAAGTCAATAGCATAATGAACGACGGGAAATTTGGTTTGTACCTCATTTCCCGGCGAGTTTTATTCAGTTTTCTTCATAGAATGGGGACACTCTTGATCGCTCAATTCATACAATCAGTTTGACTATAATTACGCGAGATAATCACTGCCCCTGTTATTTCAATTATCATTAAAGAATTGGGGAAATCCCAACGCCAGCTTGCGGATCTTCTGCAGATCGCCGGGTTGGACATTGACAAAAACGCGATACAGCGAATTGAGGCAGGAAAAAGATTTGTCACCGATATTGAATTGGTATTTCTTTCCCAAGTGCTGCAGCTTCCCTATGAGGCATTACTCAGTCATGAGCCAGAAGATAAGTAAATCAAATGCAAAAGCCTCCTGCGGATCAATTCCGCAGGAGGCTTCGTTATGCTCAAATATACTTAATCAAAGGAGCCAAGCTGCTTGCCGCCCAGCACATGGAAGTGCAGGTGCTTCACGGTCTGGCCTGCGATCTCGCCGCAGTTGGTGACCACACGGAAGCCGTCAAAGTCCATTTCCTTGGTCAGCTTTGCGATGACAGCAAAGATGTGACCCACGATGGGAGCATCCTCAGCGGTGATATCACCGGCGCAGCTCAGGTGCTTCTTGGGCACCACAAGGAAATGCTTGGGAGCCATGGGAGCAATGTCATAGAAGGCGTAGCACAGCTCGTCTTCGTATACCTTGGAGGAGGGGATTTCCCCTGCAATGATCTTACAGAACAGGCAATCGTTCATCGTACATTCTCCTTTGGTTCTAATTATTTCACATTAGCGCGGACAAATTCGCCAACGGATGCCAGAGCTTCGGTCAGCTTGGAAGCATCCTTTGCGCCGCCCATTGCGGAGTCGGGCTTGCCGCCGCCGCTGCCGCCGCAGATAGAGCAAACCTGCTTTACAACCAGACCGGCCTTAATGCCGCGGCTGACGGCCTGCTTGCCGCACACTGCCAGAATGGAAATCTTGTCGCCCTGGATGCCTGCCAGCACTGCAACGGCATCGGGATCACGGTCGCGGATCAGGTCGCCGAACTTGCGAAGGTCGGCAACATTCAGGTCATTGCGAACAGCGGTGGCCACATGGAGATCAGAAATGGTCTCACCCTGGGCCATGAGCTGAATCACATCGCCTGCCAGCAGGCGATCCTTCATGGCATCAAGCTGCTGACGCAGTTCCTTCAGCTCAAGCACAGAAGCCTCTGCCTTATGCAGGAGTTCTGCGGGGTTGGGAGCCTTGATGATTTCGCTGGCCTTCTTCAGGGTCTTTTCAAAGCCGTTCATCTGTTCCAGAACAGCACGGCCGGTGATGGCTTCGATACGGCGCACGCCGGAGGCAACGGAGCCTTCGGATACGATGGAGAACAGGCCAACCTTGGCGGTGTTGTCCAGGTGGGTGCCGCCGCAGAATTCCAGAGATTCATCGCCCATCTTGACCACACGGACGGTATCGCCGTACTTTTCGCCGAACAGGGCAGTTGCGCCCAGACGCTTGGCCTCTTCGATGGGAAGTACCATGGTTTCAATGTCGATGCCGCTCAGCACCCATTCCACCACAGCGTCATTGATCTTCTGCATTTCCTCGGGGGTAATGGCAGAGAAGTGGGTAAAGTCGAAGCGCAGACGGTCCGGCTCCACCAGAGAGCCTGCCTGATGGCAGTGGTCACCCAGAACCCGCTCCAGAGCGCTCTGCAGCAGATGGGTGGCGGAGTGGGCGCGGCGGATGGCCTGACGGCGCACCACATCAATCTTTGCCTCAACGGTGTCTTCTACCTTGATTTCGCCGCTGACGAGCTTGCCGTAGTGCAGGAACTTGCCGCCCTTGTCCTTCAGGACATTGGTGACTTCAAACTTGGCTTCGCCGCAGGAGATGATGCCGTGGTCAGCACTCTGGCCGCCCATTTCGGCATAGAAGGGAGTCTTATCCAGAACCAGGATGCCCTCTTCGCCGCCTGCGATGGCACCGGAAACTTCCTCGCCTACGCAGACTGCCAGCACCTTGGCGGTGTCTTCATTGTTGGTATAGCCGGTGAATTCGGTGGGGGTGTTATCCAGACCCAGATCGATGCCGGCCCATGCCAGATCGCCCAGAGCCTTTCTGGCTTCGCGGGCACGCTCCTTCTGCTCCTGCATCAGGGCATTGAAGCCATCCAGATCCACGCTCATGCCCTCTTCCTCGACCATTTCAGAGGTGAGGTCAATGGGGAAGCCGAAGGTATCATAAAGACGGAATGCGTCTGCACCGGAGAATACGGTTTCGCCTGCCTGCTTGTGGGAAGCGAGCATTTCGCCGTAGATCTTCATGCCGCCGTCGATGGTTCTGGCGAAGTTTTCTTCCTCCAGCTTGACGATGCGGGTGATATAGGCAGCGCGTTCACGCAGATAGGTGTAATGGCCTTCGTTTTCCTGCACAACGGTCTCTACCACTTCATGCAGGAAGGGACGGTTGACGCCCAGCAGCTTGCCATGGCGGGCAGCCCGGCGGAGCAGTCGGCGCAGCACATAGCCGCGGCCTTCGTTGGAGGGCAGAACGCCGTCAGCGATCATGAAGACAGAGGATCTTGCATGGTCGGTGATGACACGCAGGGAAACGTCCATCTTGGTGGTGACGCCGTAGCTGGCGCCGGTCAGCTCGGTGACCTTCTTGGTGATATTCATCACGGTGTCCACATCGAAGAGAGAAGGCACATCCTGACATACGGCGGCCAGACGCTCCAGGCCCATGCCGGTGTCGATGTTCTTCTGGGAAAGCTCGGTGTAGTTGCCGTTGCCATCGTTGTCAAACTGGGAGAAGACGTTGTTCCAGACTTCCATATAGCGGTCGCAGTCGCAGCCTACGGTGCAGTCGGGCTTGCCGCAGCCATACTTTTCGCCGCGGTCATAATAGACCTCAGAGCAGGGGCCGCAGGGGCCGGAACCATGTTCCCAGAAGTTGTCAGCCTTGCCGAAACGGAAGATGCGCTCCGGTGCAATGCCGATGTCCTTGTTCCAGATTTCAAAAGCTTCATCGTCATCGAGATAGATAGAGGGATACAGACGCTGGGGATCCAGGCCGCAAACCTCGGTGAGGAATTCCCAGCACCAGGGAATGGCTTCCTTCTTGAAATAGTCGCCGAAGGAGAAGTTGCCCAGCATTTCAAAATAGGTGCCGTGGCGGGCAGTCTTACCGATGTTCTCGATGTCACCGGTACGGATGCACTTCTGGCAGGTGCACACACGGCGACGGGGGGGCTCTACCTCACCGGTGAAGTAGGGCTTCATAGGCGCCATGCCGGAATTGATCAGCAGCAGGGATGCGTCGTTCTGGGGGATCAGAGAAAAGCTGGGCAGACGAAGATGATCCTTGCTCTCGAAGAAGGA
>JAZRCV010000021.1:0-4819 GCA_045659925.1 Faecousia sp. | reverse complement strand
GTGACGACCAAGTGTATTTGTTTGGACCAGTCCCTGCTCTCTGCTTACTATTAGAGCAGAATCAAAAAGAACGGAGAAAATCAGTATGTGCAACAAGAAAAGATACGTGCAGGTTGGCATTGGTGGGCGTGCCCGATTCTTTTATCAGGCCATGGCAGAGCGGTTTTCCGATACCTGCGAGCTCACCGCCATTTGCGACATTAACCCCATCCGCATGGAATACGCCAAAAAGAATCTGATGGAAAATTTCCATTACCCGGAGGTCAAAACCTACGGTGCGGATGAGTTTGAAAAAATGATCCTGGAGCAGAAGCCGGATTATGTGCTGGTTACTTCCATCGACAGGACCCACCATAAGTATATTATCAAGGCTATGGAAATGGGCTGCGATGTGATCAGTGAAAAGCCCATGACCATGGACGCGGATAAGTGTCAGGCCATTTTGGATGCGGTTAAGCGCACCGGAAAACATCTGCGTGTTTCCTTTAATTACAGATACGCACCCCATAATTCCAAGGTTCGGGAGCTGATCATGGCGGATACCATCGGCGATATCAAGCAGATCCACTTCGAGTGGATGCTCAGCATTGACCACGGCGCGGACTATTTCAGAAGATGGCACCGGGATAAGCGAAACAGCGGCGGTTTGCTGGTACACAAGGCGACCCATCATTTCGACCTGGTGAACTTCTGGATGGGGACCCGCCCCAAGCAGGTATTCGCCTACGGCGATCTGATGTTTTACGGCAGAGAAAACGCGGAAAACCGGGGTCAGACCAAGTTCTACTACCGCAGTCACGGTTCGGAAAATGCCAAGGGCGATCCCTTCGCGCTACATATGGAAGGCAACGAGCAGCTGGAGGGCTTGTATTTAAAGCCGGAGGTGGCAGACGGTTATCTGCGTGACCAAAGTGTGTTCGGCGATGGCATCAGCATTGAAGATGTCATGAATGTGCTGGTCAAATACGAGAACGGTGCGATCATGTCCTATTCTCTGAATGCGTTTTCACCCAAAGAGGGTTTCCGGGTAGTCTTTACCGGAACAAAAGGCCGTATGGAGGTTACTGTTTCTGAGAATGTATACATCAATGCCGGCGGTGACAAGAACAACGAGGGTGCGGTCAAGGAAAAATCCATCTGGGTATACCCTATGTTTGACAAGCCCTATCGGGTAGAGATTCCCCAGGCGGAGGGTGGTCACGGCGGTGGAGATCCGGTCCTGCTCAACGATATCTTCGGTGTTCCCGCGTACGATCCCCTGCACAGAGCAGCCTCCCATGTGGATGGCGCAATGAGCATTCTTACCGGTATCGCCGCCAACAAGTCTCTGGCATCCGGTATGCCGGTCAATATTCAGGATCTGGTGAAGCTGCATGAGTAAAACAGAGTGGTCCGAGGCTTTTCAAATCTTTGGCAATCTGTATTTTGTGGGTACCCGGGAGGTTTCCAGCCATTTGATTGACACCGGTGACGGTCTGATCCTGCTGGATACCAGTTACCCCGATACGGTGGATATCATGCTGGGAAATATCCAAAAGCTGGGATTTTCCTTGCAGGATATTAAAATACTGCTTCACAGCCATGGGCATGTGGACCATATCGGCGGCACAGCGCAACTGATGAAACAGACGGGCGCAAAGGCGTATATCGGCGCTCTGGATGCGGACATGGCATCCGGCAAGGCAAAAACCGACTTTGCGGAGGAACTGGGCCTGGAATTTGATGATTATTTCACGCCGGATGTGCTTTTGCAGGATGGTGATGAGATTTGCCTCGGCAATACGGTGATTAAATGTATCCATACCCCTGGCCACACCCCCGGCACCATGTCCTATTTTTTGAACATTACCGACGGGACCACTGTTTATAAGTGTGCCATGATGGGCGGTTCCGGCACAAATTCTATGGAATACGCCCACCTGAATAAATACGGCCTGACAGATCGGTGGAGAAAGGAATATCCCCAGGTGATCGCAGGCCTGCGGGGAATGCAGGTGCAGGTCCAGATGGGCAATCACAATGGGGATATCGGCATCCGGGAAAAATATTTTGAGCGGCTGCGAACAGGTAAAAATGTGTTTATCGACCCTACCACATGGGAAAAGCATTTGGATAGCTGCATGGTACGGTACAATAGAATGATCGGGGAAGGCAAATAGTCATAGCGATCGGAATGGTGCCTTGTGCAGCGAATCCCGGCGTAAAACTGCGGAGGCTTGAAATGAGAAAGCTTTACGGTATCTATACATACAATATTCCCACGCGCATTACACAGGAGATTGAGGGAGTGGAGCTATATCCGATTATAGAGAATGCTTCCTGCTATGTCGGCATGGCAAATCGCGAAAAGGTCAATTTCCTTATCGTCAGGCAGGGTATTGTCAATGATATTCTAAAGTATTATCCCAACGTAAAGTGGCTACAGTTACTGAACGCAGGATTTGAAAAGGTGGACATGAACTTGCTGCGCAGCAGAGGGATTATCTTTACCAATGCCCGCAGTGTGTATTGTGCGACAATTGCAGAGGATGTGATCGCAAAAATCCTGCTGTTATCCAGAAATTACATCCGACATTTTAAGGATCAACAGAATCATTTTTGGCCCGATGATACCCAACTCCCAAACTACAATCTTGATTTACAGGGGCGTGTTTTGGGAATTATGGGTGCAGGTGCCATCGGTAGAGAAATTGCAATTCGGGCACAAGTGTTTGGTCTGCAGGTTCGTGGCTATGATCCGTACCAAAAGAAGCAAGAAGGCTTCGATTGTATCTATAGTGGAGCAGATGGGTTAGAGCGGTTACTGCAGGAGAGTGATTTTGTGGTGACCAGTCTGCCTGTGACAGATGAAACCCGCGATATCATCAATGTACGGACATTGCAAATGATGAAATCTACCGCCTATCTGATCAATGTAGCGCGGGGCGAGATCGTGGATGAAATGGCGTTGGTAGAGGCGCTAAACAATCATAGGATTCGCGGTGCGGCACTGGATGTGACAAAGCAGGAACCTCTTCCTTCAGAACATCCCCTTTGGCATGCAGATAATGTGCTGATCACACCCCACCGTGCGGCATATGGAGACAAAATGACGCAACGGATGTGTGATTTGATTGAGAAGAATATCCACCATTATTTGGCCGGTGAACCCTTAGAGGATAGAGTGCTATAATCATGGTTTCGCAGGAGGAAACCATGATGACTCAGAAAGTACGCTGGGGAGTTATCGGCACCGACACTATCGCTATCCCGAATTCGTTACCACAAAGATCTGGGCGAAAGTTCCCTCCGATCAGCTCAGCAGAGCGTTGGCAAAGGGTTTCCGCAAAAAATAAGCAAACAAAAAATGGCTCAACTGACTTTCTGTAAGGTCAGTTGAGCCATTTGCTCGTTTATGGGATTTGAATGCAGCTTGATACTCTACCTACCAGCCACCCGCTTTACGGGCAGTAAAAATAAGGGGAGGTGTGTTATCAAGTGCTATCAATCTGTTATCAAATCAGGAGAAATCACAAGAAATTTACGACTTTTCCAGGTCTTGAACCGGGAAAAACGGGATATTTCCGGATTTTACTTACTCCCACTCGATGGTGCCGATGGGCTTGGGGGTCAGGTCCAGGAGGACGCGGTTGATGCCGGGGACCTCGTGGGTGATGCGGTAGGTGATATGGTGCAGGATGGCGTAGGGGATCTCCTCGATGGTGGCGGTCATGGCATCCTTGGTGTTTACGGCGCGGATGATGGCGGGCCAGCCTTCGTAGCGGCTCTCGTCCTTGACGCCGACGCTCTTGATATCGGGAACGGCGATGAAGTACTGCCAGACCTTCTCGGCCAGGCCGTTCTTATCGAACTCTTCCCGGAGGATGGCATCGGCCTCCCGCAGGGCATTCAGGCGGTCACGGGTGATGGCGCCCAGGCAGCGGACACCCAGGCCGGGGCCGGGGAAGGGCTGACGGTAGACCATGGCATGGGGCAGGCCCAGCGCCTCGCCGACCACGCGGACTTCGTCCTTAAACAGCAGCTTGATGGGCTCTACCAGCTCAAACTGCAGATCTTCAGGCAGGCCGCCCACGTTGTGATGGGACTTAACAGCCTTCTTGCCTTCGGCTGCCTTGATGGACTCAAGAATGTCGGGGTAGATGGTACCCTGTGCCAGGAAGCAAATGCCCTCCAGCTTACGGGCCTCGTCAGCGAAGACGGTGATGAATTGCTTGCCGATGATCTTGCGCTTGCGCTCGGGATCGGAGACGCCGGCCAGCAGACCGAGGAAGTGATCAGTTGCGTCAACGTAGATCAGATTTGCATCCAGACCTTCCTTGAACATCTTGATAACGCTTTCAGACTCATCCTTGCGCATCAGACCATGGTTTACGTGGACGCAGACCAGCTGCTTGCCGATTGCCTTGATCAGCAGGGCGGCAACGACGGAAGAGTCAACACCACCGGACAGCGCCAGCAGGACCTTCTTGTCACCAACCTGGGCGCGGACTTCAGCGAGCTGCTCGTCGATGAACTTCTGAGCCAGCTCGAAGTTGGTGATACGCTCCATGGATTCGGGACGTACATTGCTAGACATAAGAGTACCCTCCATATTTCAAAATTTAAGAATGGGTTTACAACTTGATGGCAATATTATAAACCTATTTTTTCCGCAGTGCAACATTTTCTTACATGGGAAAATGAATTTTTCTAGATGTAACAACAAGAACCCACGGGGAAAAGTCCTTTTTGTTGCATTTTGGCAGACTTATGGTATACTGTTTTCAAAGAGAAATAAGGAGGATATCTGCATGGGAATCGTTGTGATTGGTGCGGTTTT
>JAZRCV010000020.1:0-3948 GCA_045659925.1 Faecousia sp. | reverse complement strand
CGAGCTTCTTCCTGCATTCATCATTTCCTCTATCGTAATTGTGGTGGTATCTCTGGTTACTCCCAAGCCCTCTAAGGAAATCGAAGAGGATTTTGAATCCATTCTCGCATAATAAAAACCACGACAGGGGACCGAGAGAATCGGTCCCCTGTTTTTTGCGAAAAGGCGGTAATGTGGCTGTTGTATGTTGGAATGCATAAGGAACCAGTCGGGGCGGATATCATCTGCCCGCGCAGAGAATGCTGCGTTTACAACGGAGTTCCCGGCGAATACGCGCCATTACAGCGGCGGGAACAAGTCCCGCCCCGTGGGAAACAGCATTGCTTTCCCATCTTTGACTGTTTGATATGTTGGCAGTTACAGGAACTTTATGCTGCCCAAAAGGAACAAATGCAGCGGATAAAATACATAGTAGATGTACTGCAGTTTTTTGCTGCGGTATCCTTGTTTGCCCTTATACAACCAGATTGGAATCAGCGCCAATAAGGCAAAGCCCTGTCTTGCAATGAAATATATATCGCCAAGCAGGTTGATTTCGTATCCGTAGCCGCCGATCATTTCGCAGTTAATGTACCACATGCAAAGCAGCTGTCCAAGATAATTCCACCATTTTTTGCCTCGGAAGAAATAGAAAGTCAGAACCGTTAAAATGCCGGAGTGATTATAGTCTGCGAATGTAATGATTCCACCGATATATGCAATACAAATTGTTGCAATTCCCAGCAAAATTCTCTTCCAAACCTGTTTTTCTTTTGCTTTTTCATTCCAATGAATAAGTCCGATGGATATTAAAAAACTCCACAGAACATTTTGATGTACTGGGTAAAATATGCGGCTTCCCATCACTAAATTGAATGGGATTTCGGAGAGAACAGCAAATAAAAATAATCTCTTCACATATTTCTTTAAGTCGCTGGTGTGGAAATAACCTTCAACAATCATGAAGGCATAAATAGGGAAGGTAAGTCTTCCTATGCATGTGAACACCTCGTGACGAACAAATGATGCTCCCCACAAATGGTCACACAGCATAAATGCCATAGCCATGATATGCAATGAAAATGATGTTGTCTCTAACTTGAATTTGTTTTCCATCAATATTGTGCCTCTTTATCAAAAGATAATCATTGCAGGCTGCCAAGATTAAAAGAAAATCTTGACAAACAGCGCTGCCCCAGATCATGAGGCAGCGCCGTGATGCGTTTTATCAGATGGTGATGATTTCGTACTCGTCGGTGCCGAGGCCGATCTTTTTGCCGTGCTCCACCATGGAGCGCCAGTTGGTGGTGGGGTGGACGGTCTTGACATGGTCTTCCAGCTGTTCGGGGGCCATGCCCAGCATGCTGTTCTTCTCCGCTCTCTGGGCGTTCAGGGCGTCAGCACAGGCCATATCCAGTGCCACCGGGTCGAAGGAGGCGTACATGCCCACATCGGGGATGATGGGGATGTCGTTCTCGCTGTGGCAGTCGCAGTAGGGGGAGACGTCCTTGATGAGGGTGATGTGGAAGTGGGGACGGCCCTGCAGGACGGCCTTGGTGTATTCTGCAATCTTGTAGTTCAGCACGTTGTTGGATTCCTTCTGGATGGGCTGGATGGCGTCCAGGGGGCACACGCTGATGCAGCGGCCGCAGCCAACGCACTTGTCCAGGTCGATATTTACCTTGCGGTTTTCCAGAACGGGGGCGTCGTGGGCGCAGATCTTGCGGCACTGGCCGCAGCCAACGCAAAGATCCTGCTTCACATAGACCTTACCGCCGTGGTGCATTTCCATCTTGCCTGCGCGGGAGCCGCAGCCCATGCCGATGTTCTTCATGGCGCCGCCGATGCCGGCTTCTTCATGCAGCTTGAAATGGGACAGGGAAATGATGATGTCGGCGTCCATAACTGCGGTGCCGATCTTAGCTTCCTTGACATATTCGCCGTCAATGGGAACCAGAACTTCGTCGGTGCCCTTGATGCCGTCGGCAATGATCACATGGCAGCCGGTGTTGTAGGGGTTGAAGCCGTTCTGATAGGCAGCTTCCAGATGGTCGAGGCCGTTCTTGCGGCCGCCGATGTACAGGGTGTTGCAGTCCACCAGGAAGGGCTTGCCGCCCAGATCCTTGATGATGTCGATGACAACGCGGGCATAGTTGGCGCGAAGGTAGGCCAGGTTGCCGGGTTCGCCGAAGTGCATCTTTACTGCTACATACTTGTCTTTGAAGTCGATCTGATCAATACCGGCGGTCAGGATCAGACGGGCAAACTTCTGGATCTGGTTTTCCTGGAAAGTTGTATGAAAATCGGTAAAATAAACTTTGGACGGGGCCACAGAGGTATCCTCCTTTAATGTAGTCGTGAATGATTATAGCTGACGTTAGGTTAAAAGGCAAGAATAAAGTAAAAAATGTTTGTTTTTTAAAAGAAAAAACAGGGATTGCTTTCGTTTTGGAAACTGTCTTTCACAAATGGTAAAGCAGAGCTACGCAAAGTGTGTGTTCTATTGACACTGCTTTTCCGGTTTGCTACAATGTGCCTGTCACAATATATTTCTGATGGTCGGGGAAGCGGGGTGCAAATCCCCCACGAAGCCGTCGCTGTAAGGTGGAGCGAGTCCGATTGCCACTGGCGCAAGCCGGGAAGGCGGACAAGCGGTGAAGCCAAGTCAGAATACCCGGTCAGAAATGCCATGCAAAGGAGCTGCGGTCCTCAGCCATTTGCCCGCGTGACGGCGGCATTTGCTTCCTTTCTTTGCATGGCGCAAAAGAAAGGAAGGTTTTTTATTATGCAAAAAGGTACGAAAATTCTCTTGACTGTCCTGGCCCTTGTGCTGGTGGTGGGCGCTTTTGTGGGCGCGTGGGTGATGTTCTCTCCCGACACTGCTGCAGGCGGCAAGACCATTGTGGTGGAAGTGACCCACATGGATGGAGAAGAGACCAGCTTTACCCTGAACACCGAGGAAGAATTCCTTGCGCCGGTGCTGCTGGCGGAGGGGATCATCTCCGGTATCCAGGAGGAGTATGGCCTGTTCATTGACACCGTGGATGGGGAGTATGCCGACCCCACCCTGAATCAGTGGTGGGTGTTCACGGTGAACGGCGAGATGGGAATGTACGGCGCGGACACCCAGCCCATCACGGATGGCGATGTATATGCCTTCAGCATCTATGAAGGCTGAGCATCTGCATCTGCGGGAGCTGCTGGCACTGAGCCTGATGGCGGCGCTGATCTTTGGATCGAAGGTGGCCTTGTCCTTCTTGCCTAACATCCATTTGGGGGCGCTGCTTTTGATTGTGGCAGCTCTGCGCTTTGGCCCCAAGGCCCTGTATACCGTCTTCGTCTATGTGATGCTGGAGGGGCTGGTGTACGGCTTTGGCCTGTGGTGGATTAGCTATCTTTACATCTGGCCTCTTTTGGTGCTGGCGGTACTGCCGCTGCGGAAGGGTAGATCCTATTTTGCCCTGAGTGTGCTGGGGGCGCTGCACGGGCTGTTCTTCGGCGCGTTGTGTGCGATTCCGATTGGCATTCTGAGCGGGCTGTCGGCGGCCTTTGCCTACTGGATCGCAGGAATCCCCTTTGATCTGATTCACTGTGGGGCCAATTTTATCCTGTGCCTTGTGCTGCTGCGGCCCCTTGACCGGCTGACACAAAGAGTATAAACAAAAATTCCTGCACTGCGCTGAGGCGGTGCAGGAATTTTCGTGTGTCGGGAAAGTTTTTATCTCGCAGTACAGCAGATTTTTGAATTTTAAAAAGTTGCGCAAAAACGAGAAAATAAAAGAAAATATCATGTTTTGCTGCAAAAAAGTTCTTGGTATTGCAAAATGCGGGGGCCTTCGCAATTGCTTTTTGAAAGTTTTTTATATTTTTTAAAAAATTTTTGAAAAAGGGGTTGACAAAATGGGGGTCATGGTGTATACTTTGTCTTGCTGTGAGCAACACATGATGCGAACAACGCATGGCGGCATA
>JAZRCV010000019.1:0-1574 GCA_045659925.1 Faecousia sp. | reverse complement strand
TAGGCCTTGCCGATGGAGCCATTCTCGTCTGCCCAGCTATCCCAGATATGGCTGGAAAGATCCCGGACATTATTGGACTTCTTCTGCCAGATCCACAGCAGCTCATCCACGCAGGAGCGGTAGAAGGTGCGCCGCAGGGTCATGATGGGGAATTCCTCCCGCAGGTCATAGCGGTTGACGATGCCGAAGGCCTTCACGGTATGGGCGGGGGTGCCGTCATCCCAGCGGGGACGCACTTCCCGGTCGGTATCCCATACGCCGTGTTCAAGAATCTGACGGCAGTTTTCCCGATAGATCAGGTCAGCTTTGCTCATGGCGATTCTCCTTCACATAGTATTTATATCATCATACCATATTTTTCGCCTGTTGAAAATACTAAAAAAACTGCTATAATAAAATTAGGAAAATTTGGTCAGAAAGAAAAGGAAACTGTAATGCACGATACGAATCTCACATTTCAGGCACTTGGCCTGCCGGAGCCGATTTTAAAGGCGCTGGAAAAGAAAGGTTACGGCTACCCCACTCGGGTGCAGGCCGAAGCCATCCCTCCTCTGATGGATTGGCGGGATGTGATCGCCAAGGCACCCACCGGAACGGGCAAGACCTTTGCCTTTGGCATTCCCATGCTGGTGCATGTGGACGCAAAAAGTGACGACCTGCAGGGCCTGATTCTCGCCCCTACCCGTGAGCTTGCCATTCAGATCGGCGATGAGCTACGGGGCCTGCTGTCCTGTTGGGAGGGCATCCGCGTGGCAGTGGTCTACGGCGGCGCAAAAATGGACGGACAGATCCGCCAGCTGAAAAAGCACCCCCAGATCGTGGTAGCCACTCCAGGCCGCCTGATGGATCACTATAACCGGGGCAACCTGAAGCTCAACAAGATCCATACTGTTATTTTAGATGAAGCCGACCGGATGCTGGACATGGGCTTCTTCAACGATGTGACGAAGATCCTGAACATGATCAAAAATCGCCGCCAGCTGGGTCTGTTCTCCGCTACCATTTCTCAGGAGGTTATGACCGTCTCCTGGATGTACCAGCGGGACGAGGTGGAGATCACCGTCCCCGCCGACGAGGAAAACAAGCCGGATATCGATCAGTATTCCATGAGCGTCCCCGCACTGGAAAAGGAGATGGCCGCCCGGAAGCTCCTGACCATGCTGGGCTATGAAAAGGCGCTGGTGTTCTGCAACACCAAGCATATGTGCCAGCGGCTTTGCGATGACCTGCGCCGCAGCGGCATCCGGGTGGAGTGCATCCACGGCGACATCCGCCAGCAGACCCGAGAGAAAAACATGAACGCCTTCCGCAAGGGGGAGATCCCGGTGCTCATCGCCACGGATGTGGCCTCCCGTGGCATCGATGTGGACGATGTGGAGCTGGTCATTAATTACGACATCCCCGCAGAAAATGAATATTACATTCACCGCATCGGCCGCACCGGCCGTGCCCGCCGCAAGGGCATTGCCATTTCTGTCATCGGCTCCTTCCCGGAGCAGGCCAAGCTGGATGAGATTGCAAAATATTCCAATTTCACCGTGCAGCCCATTGCCTTCGGCCCGGATGATACTCTG
>JAZRCV010000018.1:0-3614 GCA_045659925.1 Faecousia sp. | reverse complement strand
CGCCGTTTGTTGACAAAAACCGAAATTTTTGTATAATAATCGTATAAAGGCGGTGATGTTATGGCATTCCAAAAATCAAGAATCCTCAATACGCAGCAGTTTGTGCGGCAGATCATTGAATCCAACCGCAACGGCGAGCGTTTTTGCTTTATTCTGGGCTCCGGTGCTTCTGTAGAGTCCGGCATTCCCAGCGGTAATGCTCTGGAAATGCGCTGGATGGACTGCCTCATGGGCAAAGCCGATGATCTCAACTATCCGGCCATGGATCCGGAGGATACCCGCCAGTGCGCCACTGCCCTGTATGAAGATGGTCTCCTGGAGCACAAGTTTGAAGAGATTGAGGCTGCCTGGAAGGATGCCCGCAAGCACGGCAACTCCATTCCCAGCGAATATTACTTCGATATTTTTAAGCTTCGCTTCTATCCGAACCAGCGTAACGGCTACCGCTATCTTGAGCGCATCATGGATTCCTGCACCCCCAGCCTGGGCTACCATACCCTGGCCCTGATGCTGGCCGACAGCTCCATGAACAATCTGGTCATCACCACAAATTTCGACAGCCTGATTGAAGACGCCCTCTTCATCTATACCGATAAAAAGCCCCTGGTGGTCAGCCATGAATCTCTGGCCGGTTTCATCGAATCCGATACCCAGCGTCCCATCATTGCGAAGGTGCATCGCGGCCTGATGTATGCCCCCTTCAACACCCCGGACGCCACCAGCAAGCTGAAGCAAGAATGGCGTAAGGCCCTGCTCTATGCCTTCAATACCTATACCCCCGTGGTCATCGGCTATGGCGGCGGCGACCGCAGCCTGATGTCCTTCCTGGAAGAAGAATCCACCATCATGCCCCATGGCATGTACTGGTGCTATCATGAGCCCTCCGGCTTCCCGGATGAAAAGGTTTGCCAGTTCATTTCCGAGAAGAACGGCTATATTGTCCGCACCGGAGGCTTTGACGCCCTGATGCTGAAGCTTGGCGCCATGCAGTACAAGGATGAAATCAGCTACAGCGGCACCAAGTCTTATCTGAAGGCCCAGTGCGACCAGCGCATTCAGGAGTATCATAGTCAGCTGGCAGAGCTGAGCAAAAAGCCCACCATCGCCAAAGAACTCCGCGCTGTCAATGCACCGGCAGCAGAGAAAAAGCCCGAACCCAAGCAGCCTGCAGCCGCCGAGGCCAAGCAGCCTGCCATCACAGAGCCGAAGCAGCCCGTGATGGAGGAGCCGAAGCAGCCGGTGGCAGCTGAGGCCCCTGTGGTTCCTCAGCAGAGTGCAGCACCGCAGCCCGTGGTACAGCCGCCCGTGCAGAGCGCAGCTCCGGTGATGCCCCAGCCCGCTGTGCAGTACCAGCAGCCCGCAGCCCGTGGTACAGCAGCCCAGGAATTCCAGCAGCCCGTGGTACAGCAGCCCATGCAGAGCGCAGCTCCGGTGATGCCCCAGCCTGTGGTGCCTGAGATGTCCCAGCCCGTGGCAGTAGAGTACCGCCAGCCGGTTGCTCCCGTGATGCCCCAGCCTATGGCGCAGGAGATGCCCCCCATGGCGGCAGATTATCGTCAGCCTGCAGCCCCTGTGGTTCCTCAGCCCATGATGCATGAGGCTCCCCAGCCTGCCGCAGCTGATCTCCGTCAGGCCATGTTTGCAGAGTTCCGTCAGCCCCCGGCACCGGAGATCCGCCAGCCCGCTGCGCTGGAGATTCGCCAGCCTGCTGCGCTGGATATCCGCCAGCCCGCTGCCATGGAGCTCCGTCAGCCCGCCGCAAGAACCAGACAGCCCGCCGCGCCCAAGACAAATCCCTCTGACAGCAGAGCCCAGCTTGGCGCTGCCTACTATATCCGTCAGGGCAACCGCGCCTGCGAGACCCGGGATTTCGACAGAGCCATCGCCTCCTATCAGCAGGCCACCCGTCTGGATCCCAGCTATGCCCTGGCCTACTATAACTGCGGCGTGGTGTATAACATCCTGCATCAGTATGAGGAAGCCATCGCCAGCTGCTCCAAGGCCATTGCCCTGGATCCCAGCCATGTGTCCGCTTATACCACCCGAGGCATCGCCTACAAGAATCTGGGCCAGATGGAAGAGGCCATCGGAGACTATACCTCCGCTGTGGAGCTGAATCCCACGGATGCCTCCGCCTACAATAACCGGGGCAACGCCTATTTTGCCCTGGGTCAGCACCAGATCGCCGTGGACGATTACACCAAGGCCATTGAGTACAACCCCAGCTTCAAGCGGGCCTACCTCAACCGCGCCATCGCCTACCGCGCCCTTGGCGACACCGCCATGGCAGAAGCGGACAAAATCACCGCAGATGCGCTGTAATACTTAAAACCTTCTGAGGCACCGCCAAACGGCGGTGCCTTTGTTGTTTCCGTAGTCCTTCACAGCAAAACCGCCCAGTCTACCGCCATAACTGGTGAAAACTCAGAAAATTCTGCCGCTATTGCCATCCGGCGGCAGGGGTGGTATAATAAAAGTTAATCATACTGGGGTGATATACCCCTGTCGATATCTACCAAAGGGGGTAATCTTTTGATCACATTACGAGAACAGGGCGTCTATCTGGTGGATGGCGTCCCCCAGAGCGCGTCAAGCCTCCCCGCTGAGGAAGCGAAGAAGGAAACCATGGCCTATCGCATTCTGCAGGCCCACAACCAGTCCGAGGATCCTTCCAAGCTGCGCATCCGCTTTGATGCCATGCTGTCCCACGATATCACCTATGTGGGCATCATCCAGCAGGCCAGAGCCAGCGGCATGAAGGAATTCCCCATCCCCTATGCCCTGACCAACTGCCACAACAGCCTGTGCGCTGTGGGCGGCACCATCAATGAGGATGACCATGTGTTCGGCCTGTCCGCCGCCAAGAAGTACGGCGGTATCTATGTGCCCGCCAACCAGTCCGTCATCCATTCCTACGGCAGAGAAGAGCTGGCCAAATGCGGCGCCATGATCCTTGGCTCCGACTCCCACACCCGCTACGGCGCACTGGGCACCATGGCAGTGGGCGAAGGCGGCCCCGAGCTTGCCAAGCAGCTTCTGAAGAACACCTGGGACACCAATCTGCCCGAGGTGGTTCTGGTATATCTCACCGGCACTCCCAAGCAGGGTGTCGGCCCCCACGATGTGGCCCTGGCACTGGTGAAGGCCACCTTCGCCAATGGCTTCGTCAAGAACCGGGTGCTGGAATTCGCAGGCCCCGGCATTGAAAATCTTTCCATCGACTTCCGCAATGGCATCGATGTCATGACCACCGAAACCACCTGCCTGTCCTCCATCTGGGAGACGGATGAGGTGACCCGTGGCTTCTTCGAAGCCCACGGCAGAGCCCAGGATTATGCCCCCCTGCATCCCGGCAAGGAAGCATACTATGAGCGCATGGTACATATTGAGCTGGATAAGGTGGAACCCATGATCGCTCTGCCCTTCCACCCCTCCAATGCCTACACCATCCGTGAATTTTTAGACAATGCCCCCGCCATCCTGAAGCAGGTGGAGGAGGAAGCCGCAAAGCGCTATCCCAAGGCAAAGGTCAACCTGATGGATAAGATCCATGACGGCGGCGTTTGGGCCTCTCAGGGTGTCATCGCAGGCTGCGCCGGCGGTATGTTCGACAA
>JAZRCV010000017.1:0-7347 GCA_045659925.1 Faecousia sp. | reverse complement strand
TCCTTTGGCAGCTGTGCATGCGCCATTCCTTCCGCGCTCTTTTTCGATAGCTGGTTTCTTAATATCTTCTTTGAAAATCCCGCTGCGTTTCTCTTGCGACAAGTTCACAGGCGTATTTTACATGGCCAATATTATCGGCATGAACATTTTGAATCTGCGCTACGCTCTGCCATACATCTTCCGGGCGGACGATCTGCCTGGGGCGATAGTCGGCGCAGCGTTCAATTTCCTTGTCGTAATACTTCGTGAAGTTGGTGTGCTTGGAGATATAGCTTTCCCACGCATCATCGGCGGTTTCAAAGCCGTTCAGCAATTCTTCCCGGGTGGACTGTCCGTATTTTTCCATCAGGCGGAAATACCATGTGGCGATGGTATCCCGGAGCAGTGCCAGCCCCTCCTGCTCATCCAGTCCTTCGAGGCTGATGGGATCGGCAATCACGGTATGGATTACATTTCCCCGATATTTCTTGTGGGGGTCTGCCAGATAATGGATGACCGGAACGATCTTGCTTCCGCTTTCTCTGGCAAGTCGGTATGCGCCGGGCCAAAAATATTGCAGCAGCTTGTCCGGGGTTTTGTTCCACACACCTTCCGGAAAGATCATCATATCGACACCCATGCGCAGGAGTCGTCTGGCTGCTTCCGTGGCGGCCTGTCTGCTGGCTTTGACCTTGCGGTTACACAGGGCCACGCCATTGATGTAGGCACCTATCCCGTTAAAGGTATTCATATAGGCAGGAAGACTGCCGAACAAAATATAAGCGTGCCTTGTGGCGCCGATGGATGCGGCAATATCATCCTTGAATCGATGATTGGGGCACCAGATCACAGGCGCATCCGGCAATTCCAGTGGGGCATCCGGCGAATCCACACCAAGCAATGCGTTTTTGCTTTCAATCACCTGTCGATAGTCTAAAAACGCGGGCAACAGGGCCATCAGGACCGGGCGCAGGAATTTTCGGATCTGGACACTTCGAGGGGAGATCATTTTGTCCGGGTCACAGGAGAGCAGGGGCCGCATCAGCCTGAACATGGGATAAAACGCAATGGAGGGCTTGGCGTCGCCAAATAAATCTGCCGGCCCGGTTATGGTATCCCCCAATTCGGATAATATTTTTTTTACTCGTTTGTTGGTCATGATCGGAATTTCCTTTTATCTGCGAAACAAAAACGCATTGTTCTTACATGGTTTCATCTCATCCAAATGGGCAAAGGCTTCTTTCTGTGCTGTCTCCTCTTTGGAGTGGAAGCGTGTTCGTTCAATTGCCTCCAGGGAGTAGCTTTCGTCTGTGATTTGGTCGGTAAATCCCCGCAAATACTGGTGGATGTATCCGTCGGGAAGCTCCCTTCTGGATTCCTGGGGCTGTCTGGCCCAGATTTCCCATTTCAAGGTGGCCAGGGTATCCCGGAGCAGATCGGTCAGCTCCTGTTTTTGCGACAGGGCATAGTCTTTTGGCGTGATATTTTTTCCGATGTTCACCACGAAATTTTTATCGAATTTTTCAAAGGCGATGGGAACAATTTCTGCCCCGGTGCGAATTGCCATCTCCGCAGCGCCCGCAAAGAGCGGCATCACCGGGAGATTTTCCGTCACATTCCATGCGCCTTCCGGGAAAATCAGGAGGTTGCCGCCCTGGTTTAGCCACTGGATGCTGTTTTGCTTTGCGATATAGCGGTCTGTTTTGTGATCCGTATCGCAGATGATTGCGCCATTCAAGTCCATGAAAAAACCATCGATGGTCTTGTAGGAGCATTTAGGATCGCCCCAAAGCAGATATGCATGATCCCGGATTGCCAGGAACACAATGGCCGGATCATCCCAGCCGATATGGGTGGATGCAAAGATGATGGGGCCATTGGTTTGGGTGCGGCGATCTGCGATGACGGTGATCTTCTGGCGGGTAAGTATTGCCATCATTTTGAGCAGCCCCAAAGCAAGTGGATGGAGATACTTTCGCAACTTTACGCCACCCAATGGAGCATTTCGCTCAAATCGATCTTTTCTTCTTTCTCGATAATATGTTTCTAATTCAGGCAAGGGCATGGTCATTCGCTTGAATATATTTTTTCGTTCCATGCCGCTTGACCTCCTTGGATTTTTTTTAGAATCTTCTCGACTCTGCCACACATCCTCCGGGTGAACGATCTGTTTCGGACGATAATCGGCGCAAAGTTCGATTTCCTTATTCCTCGGTATGAAACTTACTCCATAACAGCGGCTTCTTTTTCCAACGCACGGAAATCCACCTTGCCAATGGGAGTGTGGGGCAGTTCGGTGACGAAGCGATATTCCGCGGGCATCATGTAGCTGGGGACCAGCTCGGCGCACTGGGTGTTGAGGCTCTCGGAGATCCGGGCGTCATCTGCGGCGGGGTCCTTCTTCACCACGAAGGCCACGGCCTCGTAGTAGTCACTGCCACGGCGCTTGGGGCCTACCACGCTGCAGGCGGTGGCTTTGCCGGACTTGCGGATGGCGTCTTCCACCACCATGGGGAAAATCTTGGCGGGCTGGCCATCATAGGCAGTCATATAGATGCGGCGGATGCGTCCCTGGTGGAACAGCAGGCCGTCCTCGTTGATGTAGCCCAGGTCGCCGGTTCGGATCCAGCGGATGCCGTTTTCATCGGTAACGATGATTTCCGCCGTGGCTTCAGGCTTCTGATAATAACCCAGCATCACGGTGGGGCCGCTGATCCAGATCTCTCCGGACTGGCCGATGCCTACTTCTTTGCCGGAATCCAGGTCCATGATCTTCACGGTGTTGACGATCATGGGTACGCCCACACTGCCGATGGCGTTGGCTTCGCCGAAGGTGGTGACAGCCACGGCGGCCAGTTCCGTCATGCCGTAGCCCTTCAAAACCCGGTAGCGGCAATTGTGTTCCTGCAGGAAGGCGTTCATGCTGCGTTCCAGTCCGGTATCCAGGGAATCGCCGCCCACAGCCACCACCTTCAGGAACGACAGGTCCATCTTCTGCGTCCGCTTGTCCAGCGTCAGATATTTCAGATGGTCCGGCAGGGAACAGAAATGGTTGGGCTTGTATTTGGCGAAGACCTTGGGGAATGCCTTGGAGTCAAAGACCGGATAGAGGATGACCTCCTGGCCATAGCACAGAGCCGCGTGCATGGGAATGCTCAGGCCATAGACGATGAAGGGAGGCAGGTCATTGAAGAATTTGTCGCCCCGCTCAAAGGGGAGGTCTATGTATTGGTAGCTGTGGGTGATGGCGTTCAGGTTGTCATTGGACAGCATGACGGCCTTGGGGAAGCCAGTGGTACCGCCGGTGTGGGCCATGATGCAGCAGGTGTCCTTCTCATAGGGGACAAAGGTGGGGGTGATGCCCTCGCCCAGAGCGGAGAATTCCTTCCAGGAGATTGCTTCGGTGCCGCACTGGACGGCCTTGTTCTTCATACGGTACAGGGTCTTTGTCACAGGGGGGAGGGAATCGGCGGGGGAAACCACGATGACCTTGTCCACTTTGGTGCCCTGAATGGCTTTGGCGATGGCGGGATAGGCCTGGTCGATGGTCATCACCAGACGGGAGTCCGTCTCCAGAATGTATTCCCGGATGCCGTCCACATTGGTGCGGGGATCCACCATGTTGGACACAGCGCCCAGACGGTTCAGGGCATAGAGGGAGTAGACCACCTCGGGGGTGTTGACGGTGCAAATCACCACCACATCACCTTTCTTGACGCCAATGGCGGCGTAGGCTCTGGCGGTGGCATCGATCTGATCCAAAACCTGTCTGTAGGTGAATCGGCGGCCGTAGTAGTTGATGGCAATGTCCTCGGGGTGGTGCTGGTTGTTTGAGCGCAGCATTTCATAGATGGTGCACTGGGGGATAGGCTCCTTGTCATAGCCCTCAGGGTAGTATTTCTTCCAGGGCTTGTCCATGGACGGATAGCCGGTTATTGTTTTTTCTTCCATAACTCATTTCTCCTTGCAGCTTGGATAATAGTACGAATTCACGATGTATTATACAGGCAACCCATAAAAAATGCAAGCTTTGCAGCTAAAAACAGAGAAAATCTCCACTTTCTCTTTCTTTTTGGTATGCTATGCTGTGGAACACCTGAAGATGTACGGCATCGCTGCCTTATGGCGTTGCCGATTTCGTGATTTTTAAAATGGAAAATCAAAAAAGGTTTTTAAACCTTTTTATCAAGAACAAGTATAAAGTGTTCAGCAATGATAAAAAGCGCCGACCTCTTTCGTGGTCAGCGCTTTTTTATGCGATCCGTAAGGAAAAAATACACAACCATACCGATCAGGATAAGCATAAAACCGATGAATTGTTGGAGCACAATGCCTTCGTGGAATATAAAATATGCAAGAATGCAGGTGCCGATGGGTTCTCCCAAAATGCTCATTGTCACGGCGGAGGCAGGAACTTTTTTCAGCAGCAGATTGAATATGAATTGTCCGCCGATGGTTGAGATGACAGCCAGTCCTGCAAAGGATTGCCATGTCTGTGCGGTATATCCAATCAAGGCATCATTTCGGATCACAATATAGATGAGCAGGATGATGGCACTGAAGGAATACCCCAAGGTAGAATAGGTCACGGCAGAGACTTCTTTTCGCACATTTTCTCCCACATAGAAGTATACGGCGATGACGCCGGCAGCCACCAGGGCCAATATATCACCAAGTAAACCTTTGCCGCTGATCTGGAAGTCGCCAAAGCCTATGACGACACAGCCGCACAAAGCAATGATACATCCAATGAGTGCCGTTGTATGAATTTTCTTCTTGCTGACAAAACGATCCAGCGCAAGGGAAAACAAAGGCTGCAGACTTACAAGGACGGTTGAGCTGGCGATGGATGTAAAGTTCAGCGATTCAAACCAAAGCACATAGTGCAGCGCCAAACATAGACCCGCAGATATCATTTGCAGCCATTGCTTTGGTTGCAGCTTTTTGATTTCTGCGCGCTGTTCTTTTCTGAAAATGAAAAAGGGCAGCAGGATGACTGCGGCAAATAGAAGCCGGTAAAAGGCAATGACGGAGGAAGGCGCATCTGCCGATTTCACAAAAATGGCGGATGTGGATAGCGCAAAAACGCCTCCAAAAAGAATAAGATATGTTTTGGATTTTGAATACATAAGGCTCTCCAAAGTGTGCTTGTGTTGGAATATATGCAATCACATTGTACATCATCTTTAAAACAATGACAAGAAGAGAAAGAAAAATAGAAGCGTCGTTATTCCATCATGGGTGGAGCTTCTGGGCTGTGGTACCGGCCGTCCTCCTTGCGGGATGCAGTTGACGTTATGAGAGATTTATGGTATCATATTTTTAACACAGATGTTATTGTCGAGTGCCGCAATGCGGCAGCGGGAGAACCAAATTTGGGGTGTATCCGTAAAAGGAAGGGGAATCCTCCCCCTAACCCGTCAGCTAATCTCGTAGACAGAGGGATATCCATAGTGAAGAATAAATGAACATGGGAAATCCACAGCTCTATGCCGCCATTGACTTTGTGTAATGGCGGTTTTTTGCATCTGTAAATAATACTATTTTTTAATAAAACGGTTTCGTTTTATTAAAAAAGCACCGCCGGCGGCGTTGCCGATTTCGTGATTTTTAGGATAGAAAATCACGAAATCCGTCTCATGCTGTTTTTGACGTGCCTTCGGCACTATAAAAAGGTTTTTAAACCTTTTTATCAAAAACAAGTATAAAACAAGGAGGTTTCCTATGTCTCAAAGTACCATCACCCTGATCATCATTGCGTGTACCTGTGTGCTGTACCTGACGGAAAAGTTTTCTGTTGCGGTGACCACGGTATTGGGAATGCTTGCGTTGATTTTTACGGGCATTCTGGATTTCAACGAGGCCTTTGCCTGCTTTACCAGCACGAATGTTATGCTGGTGCTGGGCATGATTATCATCGTCGAGTCACTGCTTGACAGCGGCATCGCCGGCAAGCTGGGCAGCCTCCTGTTCCGCATGGTGGGCAAAAGTGAGAAGAGCTTTCTGATCATCGTGTTTGTGTCAGCGGCGGCGTTCTCCCTGTTCTCCACCAATGCAGCCCTTGTGGCAATGTATATGCCGCTGATTTCTTCCGTCAGCAGCGCATCCAAGGGTAAGATCACCAGAAAGCATATTTATCTGCCCCTTGCCATGGGTGGCCTGATCGGCGGCACCGGTTCGCTGGCGGGCAGTACGGCGCCGTTGCTGGCAAACGATGTTTTGGAGCTGACCGGTTCGCAGACCATGAGCTTTTTCACCCCCCTTCCCATTGCGGCTACTATGGTGGCTGTGATCGCCCTGTGCTACTGGTTCTTCCTTTATGATCTGCAGGTAAAATGTTTTGATTTTGAAGAGGAGAACCTGGAGATGGTTCTGGAGGATTATCCTCTCGACAAAAAGAAGGCGGCGGTATCCCTGTCGGTATTCTTAGTGTGCATCGTGCTGTTCATCATCCAGCCCTTTGACTGGGAGCTGGGACTGATCGCCGTAGCGGGCGCCATGGTGCTCATCATCACCGGCTGCGTGGACGGACAGCACGCCATGAGCAATATGCAGTGGTCGGCACTGGTGACGCTGGGTGCGGCTCTGGCGGTGGCCAAGGGCTTTGTAAAGTCCGGTGTGGGCGAGCTGGTCATGGATTGGCTGATGACCAACCTGGGCGCTTGGGTGGCAAATCCCATCGTGCTGGTTACGGTGTTCCTGCTCAGCGGCTTTATTCTTTCCCAGTTTATGTCCAATGGTTCTCTGGTCTCCATGCTGGCGGCCATTGGTGTCCCCATGGCGATCGAAATCGGCTGCAATCCCATGCCGGTTGCCCTTGCCTGCGTGTTTGGCTGCAGCCTTGCAATGGCCACCCCGGTGGCAACCACCACCATTACCATGGTTCAGGTGGCGGGCTATCGGTTCAAGGATTATTTCCGCATTGGCGGCTTGGTGGGCATCATTGGAATGCTCACAGCCTGGGGCTGCCTCATCGTGTTTTACGGCCTGCTGTAATACAGAATAAAAAGGAGGGGGATCTGATATGCCCCTTACACCCAATTATCCCGCCCATGACCATCGGAAGCATGAGCATCCGGAGCATCATCTGCCCCATCCTCACATCGGCTTGCGAAAAATTAAAAGCATTCTTGCGATTTTTGTGGGCTTCTGCCTTTGGCAGACCCTGCGGCTGTTTCTGCCGGGGCTGGAGGTACATCCCATTTTCATCTATGTATATGGCATGATCGAGATTCGGGAGACCTCTGACAAGACAAAGGATTATAGCCGTATGCGCATCATGGCCACACTTACCGCCATTGTGATCGGGCTTCCCGTCATGCTGTTGGTGGATTGGCTGCGGCCGATGCTGACGGCGCAATGGATGCA
>JAZRCV010000016.1:0-11403 GCA_045659925.1 Faecousia sp. | reverse complement strand
ATCACCCTGATTGCTGATGTAGAAGAAAATGTCACTGTCAACAAGAAGCTGACCATTGACGGTGCTAACTTCACCTACACAGGCAAGATGAATGCTACCGCCAATATCACTATTAAGAATGTGAACTTTGACGGTAAGGGCATGGATGCTTATGCCGTTGAAACTCGCAGTGCAGCCCAGGTTGTGATTGAAGATTGTACTGCTAAGAATTACGGCTATGGCTTCCTTCAGGTTGTTTCCAACAATGATCGCATTTCCCTCAAGAATGTCACAATCAGCAATGTTAATTACGGTGTCAAGGTTGACCGTAGTAACGGCGTTACTATGGAAAATGTAACCATTATGGACGCTAACATTGGTATTTACGATTCCAACTACAGCGCAAAGACTTACACCATTAATGGTTGTGCGTTCGATGCAGCAGATCCCATTGAGATTTGGAACAGAAATACTACTGTCAACGACACCTTCGTCTTCGTAGGTGAAAACTCCATGCCTGCTCTGGCAAACGATGACAACATGATCCTTAAGCTGGCAGAAGGCGCAACTCTGGCTGCACCTGAGGGCTTGACCATCATCACCGATGTAGAAGACTATAAGGTAGTCTACGAGGCAGGCGTTTACAAGCTGGCTCCCAAGGTTTATGTGGCTCAGATTGGCGAGGACATGTATACGACCCTGGCAGAAGCAGTTGCTGCAGCCCAGGATGGTGAAACCGTCACACTGATTCATGATATTGCCCTTGCAGACGAACCCGTTGGTACTCTGGATGGCCAGTATGGTACCTACTTCGAGGTAGAGGGAAAGACCATCACCATCGACCTGAACGGCAAGACCATTTCCGGCGCATACACCGGTGATTCCATGCTCGTTGGTGTGTTCTCTACCGACAATTCTGGTCACCTCACTCTGACCGGCAATGGTATTGTTGATGTGACCGCAATCGGAACTGTTTACAGCTTGATTGCCAACTATGAATCCGGCTGCTCCATTACCATTGAAAACGGTACCTACACCCTGGATGAGGCCGTAGACTCCCTGATGTATACTGGCGGCAACGAAGGTATCATCGTCAATGGCGGCAACTTCACGCTGGGTAATGTTGGCATCGGTGACAATGGCAAACCCTGGATCTTCAACACTTTGGGAGCAAATGTCAACCATGTTATCGTTACCGGCGGTACCTACAATGCTGATGTTGGTAATCAGTATTGGGAAGCCGAGGTTAAGATTGCGGATGGCTATGTTGTTGAAGACAATGGCAATGGCACCTGGACGGTTATGGACGCTCTGAAAGCCGGCTGTGTTGCACAGAACACCACCACCGGCGAATACTTCAAGACTGTTGCAGATGCAATGGACGCAGCTCTTACCAACGAGACGGTTATCGTGATTGCCAACAGTACGGAGAAGAAGATCGTTGCTGTTTATGAAGCAACGCTTGATCTGAACGGCTTCACCGTCGAACTGAAGAGGGGTATTGTTTCCTTCGACGGTCACATTGTTGACAGCAGCGATGCAAACACCGGTCTTCTGAAGGTTACTAAGAATCTGGTCATCCTGGATGAGAGCAACAAGCAGCTGCCGATCTGGGATGCTGAAGCAGAAGGTTATCGCTTCTTTACGATTAATCGGTTTGTTTATGCAACGCAGGCATTGGCGGAAGGAAATGTACCTACTGGTGATTTCAAGTTTATGTTCCTGCCGTACTTTGATACGGATGCACATGAACTGCTGCTCAAGGAATCCTCTGGTGTCAGCATTGTTGTACGTGTTTCCTGGACATATGAAGCGGATGGCAAGCAAATTCCTACCGAGCGGGACTTTGTTTTCCCGATTGAACATCTTCAGACTGTTATTAACAGCCACAATGGTACTACCTATAAGCAGATGTTTAGTCTGGTACTGAGAAATGTACTTGAAGTAGATGAGAACAACAAGCTTGGATATAAATACGATAATTTTGACTGTGCTGCATATGTTGTATCTGAAACCACTGCAGAATTTAAGGCTGTAAAGAATTAACAAAAAGTACACGATTGCAAAACGAAAGGAGCAATGGGTAACAATGAAGCAAGAATACATTAAGCCCGAAGTAGATTATATTACATTGGTTGCTCAAGAGCCGATTACCACGCTCAAAGGTCTGGATAATGACTTTGAAATTGGCGGCGACATGGGCACCGAGAGTAACATTTTTGGTTAATCCAAAACGAAATGCTCTGCAAAATCGCTGATCTGATTGCAGAGATTCCCGATGCGGGGGGCTTGGCCCCCCGCTGCAGGGATTATCTCTGGAGCGGTAATACCTGCGCGGATATCACAGTTCGCGCCGAGCATTATCGCCTGGACCGTTATGGTCCGGAAATAAGCAATGAAACCGTCGCCTATATGGAGGCAGCCTATCAGTTCTATCTTGCCCTGCCTGACTTTGGTGGATTTTATCTGCATGCGTCGGCTGTGGTGCTGGATGGAAGAGCATATCTCTTCTCCGGCCCATGCCGGGCAGGAAAGTCCACTCATGCACGCCTCTGGCAGCAGGCTTTTGGTGCCCAGGCTCGGGTGATCAATGACGATAAACCGGCCCTGCGCTATATTGACGGCTGCTGGTATGCCTACGGCACTCCCTGGTGCGGCAAGGATGGCATCAATCTCAATGAGAGAGCACCGTTGGCCGGTGTCTGCTTCCTGAAAAAGGCAGAGGAAAACGAGATTCGCCAATTAAGCCGCAAAGAGGCATTGCAAAAAATCCTCGCCCAAACCATTCATAAGTTTACAGATGTTGAAAAACTGGACAAAATGTTAGGGCTGTTGGATCAATTCCTGCGGGACATTCCCGTCTATGAACTCTCTAACCGACCGGAGCAGGATGCTGCCCGGTTAAGCTATCAAACCATGCGCGATGGCGCAAAGGGGGCAAAACGATGAAAATTAAAAAGGATTTTGCCTTACGGCAGGTGGCAGACACTTGGATCGTGCTGCCCCTTGCAGAACAGACCGTGAATTTTACCGGTATGCTGACCCTGAACGCCTCCGGTGTTATGCTCTGGAAGTGCCTGGAGCAGGGGAGTGACCGATCTGCTCTGGTGGAAGCACTGCTTTCGGAATACGAAGTATCCCCCCAGCAGGCGTCTGCCGATGTGGATGAATTCCTGGAAAAACTGCAGCAGGCAGGCTGCATTGATATGTAGTAAGAGGAAGAACATAACAGGCCGGTATCTCCGGCCTGTTGTAATATATTGGCTCAAACTTGAAAATACACAGGAAAGGAGTCCTGTTTATGGGATATAAGACATTGATGAAAATTCTTGTGGCGATCCTTGCAGTCGCTGTTCTGGTATTTCTGATTGTGGTGTCCGGATTCATTGACAAAGGTACCAGAGAAGAACCCGCCGAACCGCAGCAGCAGGTAGAGCCGCCGATAGAAGAGGAAAAGCCTGCACAGGCACCTACCCAGGAGAACGAACCCGTAAAACCTCCTATAAACCCCAAGCCGCAGGAACCTGAAAAGGATCCGGAGACGGAGAAAAAGCCCGCCCCCAATATCCAGCAGAATCAGGGCAGCTCCGGCGGCAATCAGCCCTCCGGTCAAACCGGAAACACGCAGCAAAAGCCGCCTGCCCAGACAACGCCTCCGACCCAGACCCCTCCTGAGCAGACGCAGCCTGCACCGGAACCTCCGGCGGTTGAGCCGCCTGTGGATGAGCCCACACCGGAGCCTCCTTCTGGCGGTGATGAAGGCATGCTGGAAGGGGAGATCGGCGTTGAGGACAGTATTTTTGATTGACCCTTATTGAGCGAAAGGAACCCATGAATGAATAAGAAACAAATCTTTATGATCCTTGCGATTGTAGTTGCTATTCTGGCGGTCGTTACAGCAACTGTGCTGCTGTGGACTGCATCTGATGTACAGCCTGAACAGAAGGCGCCTGTCTCTGCTGTGGAAGACAGCATCTTTGACGAGGAAGCGTCTGCTCCGGCAGAGGATGCAGCCACGCCTCCTGCTGCTGAACTGCCGCAGGCAGATGAATCTGATGAGCCTCTGGAAGGAACCACGGCTGTGGAGCCGGTAGAACCGGATGTTCCCCTGCCTGCCCCGGGAGAACTCTCCTATGAGGATTACAATGCCATGAGCGCAGCCTCCCAGCGGGCATATATGGAATCCTTTGAAAATGTGGAGGATTTCTTTGTGTGGTATTACGATGCCAAGGACACCTATGATGCAGAGCATCCGGACATCGATGTGGGCGACGGCGTCATTGATCTGGAAGATCTGCTGCCGAAAGAATAAGGAATGAAACAATGAAAAGAAAAGCAATTGCGTTGTTTTTTGCGCTGATCCTGCTTTTTGGCATGATGAGCGCAGCAAGTGCGGCATCCCATCCCTTCGTAGATGTGCCGGATGGGGCATGGTATGCAAGCTATGTGGACTATGTCTATGCCAATGAACTGATGAATGGCACTTCGGCCACCAGTTTTCAGCCCCAAACTACCATGAGCCGCGCCATGGTGGTTACTGTGCTTCACCGCCTCGCCGGCAAGCCGGAAAGCGCCAGCAGCAATCCCTTTGCGGATGTTCCCTCCGGAACGTGGTATTCTGATGCTGTTCTTTGGGCGGTAGAGCAAAAAATCACCAATGGTACCTCTGCGTCTACTTTTGCGCCGGAAGCCAGCATAACCCGGGAGCAGTTGGTTACCTTCCTGTACCGCTATGCCCAGACATTGGATCTGGAGTTGACCCAGGAAAATTTGAGCCGCTTTGATGATTATGGTCAGATCAGCACTTTTGCACAAACGCCCTTTGCCTGGGCGGTGGCTCAGGGAATCATTACAGGCACAGATGAGACGCATCTATCGCCTTTGAAAACCACCAGCCGCGCAGAATGCGCCACGATTCTTACCCGATTTGATCAGTGGTATCAGGAGGAAATGACCCCTGATGTTCCGCCCCACATCCATGATTATGTGGCAGAAGTGGTAGCACCCACTTGCACGGAAGATGGTTACACCAGCCATACCTGTGCCTGTGGTGACACCTATATTGAGGATCAGGTGAGCGCTGTCGGTCATAATTTCAAGGCGGTGGTTACTGCACCCACCTGTACCCAGTCCGGCTACATCACCTATACCTGCGCCTGCGGCAGCAGCTTCACGGCAGATGAAATGGAAGCGAAGGGGCATGACTTTGCCGCCGTTATTACCACACCCTCCTGTACATCTGACGGTTTTACCACCTATACCTGCTTCTGTGGCGAAAGCTATACGGCGGATGTCATCGAAGCAAAGGGTCATGCCTATGATGCGGTTGTCACCGCGCCCACCTGCATTGCGGACGGCTTTACCACCTATACCTGCTTCTGCGGCGAAAGTTATGTAGCAGATGTCATTACAGCAAAGGGCCACGATTATGATGCGGTGGTCACCGCGCCTACCTGCACAGCGGACGGATTTACCACCTATACCTGCTTCTGCGGTGAAAGCCATACTGCGGATATCATTGCAGCAAAGGGCCATGAATTTGAGGCTGTTGTCACTGCACCAACCTGTATGACGGATGGCTTCACCACCTATACTTGCCCCTGTGGCGAGAGCTATACGGACGATGAGGTGGAGGCAGTTGGCCATTTGTGGGACAATGGTGTGGTCACCATGGAGCCTACAGAGGAACAGGTTGGCATCCGAACCTTCACTTGCGAAAGTTGCGGCGAAACCCGGATTGAGTACATCATGCCCCTTGAGCATAGTCATCGCTATGTAGCGGAAGTCACAGAACCCAAGTGCCTGGAGGGTGGCTTTACCACCTATCGCTGTGCCTGTGGCCATAGCTACCAGGCCGATGAAACCCCGGCAGTCGGCCACCAGTACGAAGCAGCGCAGGTTGTGGCGCCCACCTGTCTTGAGGGCGGCTATACGATTTACCATTGCTGGTGCGGCGCAGATAAGCAAGACGATGCTACAGAACCCGCAGGACATCAGTACAAAGTGGATGAGTTGATTGCTCCCACCTGTCTTGAGGGCGGCTACACGATTTACCGTTGCTGGTGCGGCGCAGAGAAGCAAGACGATGCGACAGAACCTGCAGGACATCAATACAAAGTGGATGAGTTGATTGCTCCCACCTGTCTGGAAGGTGGCTACACCATTTATCGCTGCTTCTGTGGTGATTTGAAGGAAGCGGATGAGACAGAACCCACCGGCCACAGCCACGAGATTGTGCAGACAGTGGCTCCCACCTGCGTGCAGGGGGGCTACAGTGTCTTTGTCTGCCATTGCGGCGACAGCTATATCGGCGCCAAGACGGATCCAGCCGGGCACAGCCATGAGATTGTGCAAACGGTAGATCCCACCTGCTTGCAGGGAGGCTACAGCGTCTTTGTCTGCCATTGCGGCGACACTTATACCGGCGCGGAGACCGACCCCACCGGCCACATCTATTACAAGGGTGCCACCATTTTGCCCACCTGCACAGAAGGTGGCTACACCATTTATCTGTGCAGCTGTGGTGATACCATTAAGGAGAATCCCACAGAGCCTACGCCCCATGATTACAGCGAAGAGGTTACTGCACCCACTTTTGATGCGGAGGGATATACCGAGTTTACCTGCGTCGATTGCGGCCATTCCTATCGGGATCATTATGTGCCGAAGCTTCCGCCGATCCCGGATCCCATTACCTATGAAGAATACCGGGATATGAGTGCAGATGAACAGCGGGCCTATATGAACGCATTTGCGGATATTGATGATTTCTTTGATTGGTTCTTCGCTGCGCGAGAACAGTATAAGAAAGATCATCCGGATATTGAAATTGGTGATGGCGACATTGACATTGGCGACATCATCGGCGGCAGGACATGAGCGATGGAAAAGCTTACAGCACCATGTGCCGTGAAAAAGGCACTTTTTGAGGAAATGGAAGTCCTGATGCCATTGATCCGGGAGCGCCTTGTTGCCGGTCAATCCGTTCGCTTTTATCCCCGGGGCGTCAGCATGCTACCGATGCTGCGGCAGGATATTGACAGTGTAGTGATATCTCCCGTAGCGAAGCGGTTGAGAAAGTATGATATTGCGCTGTACCAGCGGGAAAACGGAAAATATGTGCTGCACCGGATCATACAAGCAGGGGAGACCTACACCTGCATTGGTGACAATCAGTTTGATTCGGAATTGGGGGTTACCCATTCGCAGATGCTGGCGGTCGTAACGGGGTTTTATCGGAGAGAACGGTTCTGGCGGGTGACAAATCCCGGTTACCGTGGGTATTGCTTCCTTTGGCACAATACCCGATTGCTCCGCAAACTCTATCGCCGCGGTATGGGCTGGCTTCGAAGAAAGCTGCGCTAAAGATCACAACACCCTCCCGAAATCCTTCGGGAGGGTGTTCGTAAGGATAAGGCAGTGTGCAAGATTTTTTGTCATGAACAAAAAGCTTCGTTGAAAAATAATCCATCCTATGATATAATCAAAAAGATGTCAAAATTCATCTAATTTCATGCAAGGAGAACCAAATATGAAAATTGCATTTATGCGAGTAATTGCGCTGGCCCTGTGTGTGGTACTCATCGTTGCCTTGATGTCCGGCTGCAAAAAGGATGACATGTTCCAGACCGACAATCTCAATCTTGCAGATACGATTTGGGAATACGCCGGTGATTATTATGTTTTCTACCCCGATGGCACCATCCGCACCTATAACTCTGATGGTATCGTTTACGAAGGCTATGAAGGCGCTTATGCAGTAAGTGGCGACATTTGCAAGATGGCATACGGCGGCGCTACCTATACCGTTACAAAGGATGGGGAAGCACTGGTGGCCACCGATGAGCAGAATGAGACCTTCCGTTTTAATCGGGCAGAGCAGTTGCCCACCCCCGTGACTGAAGATTCTGAAGATGTGCCTTCCACCGAAAGTCAAGCAGACGCAGTTGTGGTCGATGATCCCAATGCACTGGATCTTCGCAATACAGCCTGGGAGACCGAAGGTGTCAGCTATCATTTTTATGCCGATGGCAGTGTAAATGCGGACAATGGAACCGCTACCATGCTGGGTACCTATACATGGGATGGTGAGAACGGCACCATTACCATTGATGGCGCAACGGCTTCCCTGGTGATCGAAGAAGGTGAGCTGTGCATCCTGGGTGAGGACGGCTATCTTTACACGCTCATTGCTGCAGAAGCAAACTGATTTCGTTTGCTGTTGCTACATAGGATAAAACACGATATTGTCGGAGCTTCGGCTCCGACAATATTTTTTTGCTATAAAAAACCCGCCATGTCATACGAATGATGACATGGCGGGGAAGGGATATTATTTCTTCAGTTTTTCCAGTCTTGCGCGGCTATCAGCGAGCTGGGAGAGCATCTGCTCCAGCTTCTGAGCACGCTCTTTTTCTGCTGCAACCACCTGTTCCGGTGCCTTTGCCAGGAAGCCGGGGTTGTTCAGCTTGGAAGCAATGCGGTCAAGATTCTTCTTGGCGCTGTCTTCTTCCTTGGCAATGCGGGCAAGCTCTTTGTCCACATCCACAAGCTGGTTGAGGGGCAGGAACAGCTTTGCATCGGTGGTCAGGCACTCAGCCATATCCTCATGGCCTTCAGGAACCTGGGTGTCAACGATCAGTTCGTCTGCATAGGCCAGACGGCAGATATAGGCTTCGCCTGCACGGAAGATCTCGGTCTTCTCAGTGGCAACATAGAGGGAGCACTTCTTGGAAGGAGCTACATTCATCTCTGCGCGGCGGTTACGCACGGCACGGATAGCATTCATGATGGATTCCATGGCAGCTTCTTCAGCGGGGAAGGCCAGTGCATCGGTGTACTGGGGCCATTCGGCGCAGATCAGGGTGTCGCCGTCATGGGGGATGGCCTGCCAGATCTCTTCAGTGATGAAGGGCATGAAGGGATGCAGGAGACGCAGCAGCTGATCCAGAACATAAACCAGAACGCGCTGTGCATTTTCCTTACCCACAGGATCTTCGGAATACAGACGGGACTTGGTCAGCTCGATATACCAGTCGCAGTAGGTATCCCAGATGAAGTCGTATACCTTAGAAGAGGCAACACCCAGCTCATAGGCGTCCAGATTCTCGGTGACTTCCCGGATCAGGGTGTTGAGCTTGCTCAGAACCCACTTGTCTTCCAGCTCCAGAGCATCTGCAGCGGGCAGGCGGTTTTCATCTACCGTCAGGTTCATCAGCACATAGCGGCTGGCGTTCCAGATCTTGTTGGCGAAGTTACGCATGGCTTCGCAGCGTTCCACATAGAAGCGCATATCGTTGCCGGGGGAGTTGCCGGTGATGAGGTTGAAGCGCAGAGCATCGGCACCGAACTTATCAGCCATTTCCAGCGGATCAATGCCGTTGCCAAGGCTCTTGGACATCTTGCGGCCCTTATCGTCACGGACAAGACCGTGGATAAATACGGTGTGGAAGGGTTCCTTCTTCATCTGCTCCATGCCGGAGAAGATCATACGGGCAACCCAGAAGAAGATGATATCATAGCCGGTGACCATGACGGAGGTGGGATACCAGTAGTTCAGATCCTTGGCGTCCATGTCGGGCCAACCCATGGTGGAGAAAGGCCACAGAGCAGAGGAGAACCAGGTGTCCAGAACGTCCTCGTCACGGGTCAGATGGGTGCTGCCGCACTTGGCGCAAGCGGTGGGATCTTCGCGGCTGACATTGTGATGGCCGCATTCATCGCAGTACCATACAGGGATCTGATGGCCCCACCAGAGCTGACGGGAGATGCACCAGTCATGCACATTTTCCATCCAGTTGATATAGGTCTTGGTGAAGCGCTCGGGAACGAAGCGGATGGTGCCGTCCTTAACAACACGGATGGCTTCCTTTGCCAAGGGCTCCATCTTGACAAACCACTGTGCAGAAACCAGAGGTTCTACATCATTGTGGCAGCGGTAGCAGGTACCAACATTGTGGCTGTAGGGTTCTACCTGAACCAGGTAACCGCCCTCTTCCAGATCCTTTACGATGGCGTTGCGGCATTCGTAGCGATCCATGCCCTGATACTTGCCGGCAAGCTCGTTCATGGTGCCGTCGTCAGCGATGACGCGGATGACTTCCAGATTGTGGCGCAGGCCGATCTCAAAGTCGTTGGGGTCATGGGCCGGGGTCATCTTGACGCAGCCGGTACCGAATTCGATCTCGCAGTAATCGTCTGCAACGATGGGAATTTCACGGTTCATGATGGGCAGCACGCAGGTCTTGCCGATCAGATGCTGATAGCGCTCGTCATTGGGGTTGACAGCTACGCCGGAGTCACCCAGCATGGTTTCGGGACGGGTGGTGGCAACCACCAGCTCACCGCTGCCGTCAGCCAGGGGATAGCGGATGTGCCACAGGGCACCGGGCTTGTCAACATATTCTACTTCTGCATCGGACAGAGCGGTGATGCAGTGGGGGCACCAGTTGATGATGCGGCTGCCCTTGTAGATGAGGCCCTTGTCATACAGTTCGCAGAAGGTTTCACGGACGGCTTTGGAGCAGCCTTCGTCCATGGTGAAGCGCTCGCGATCCCAGTCGCAGCTTGCGCCCATCTTCATCTGCTGGCTGACGATACGGGAGCCATACTTGTGCTTCCAGTCCCAAACCCGTTCCAGGAACTTTTCACGGCCCAGATCATAGCGGGTCAGACCTTCCTTAACGCGCAGCTCTTCTTCCACGCGGATCTGGGTTGCGATGCCTGCGTGGTCGGTGCCGGGGAGCCACAGGGCGCTGTAGCCCTGCATTCTCTTAAAGCGGGTCAGAATGTCCTGCAGGGTAGCATCAAGGGCATGGCCCATGTGAAGCTGACCGGTGACATTGGGGGGCGGCATAACGATGGAAAACGGCTTCTTGTCGGGATCGGGTTCAGCCTTGAAGCAGCCCTTGTCCATCCACATCTGATAGATGCGGTTTTCCACATCTTTGGGATCATATACCTTGGGGAGTTCTCTTGCCATATCATTCATCTCCTAATGATGTTTATTGCTTGGTTGCAGAAAAAAACGCCCCGAGCAATGCTCAGGACGAAATCGCAATTCCGTGGTACCACCTGAGTTTCCGAAAAAACGGACACTCTTACTCTGTAACGGGAGCTCCCGTAGACGCTTACTGACCATTTCAGCGCTCCGCTCCGGAGTGACCTTCGACAATCTTCCTGCGGCCTTCCACCAACCGACCGCTCTCTGAAAGGATGGGATTGTCTGCATTCTCCATCTTTGCGTTTGCCATATGGGTGTATTTTACACAATTTCAACCACATTGTCAACCATGCAGTCCAAAAATCGAAGTTTTTTCTGCATAAATTCGTTGATGGGTATGTCCTATGGGTTTTGATGAAAAAAGAAAATTTCGATTTTATAAAAATAATGCTTGCTTTTTATGAAAAGAACTGCTATAATAA
>JAZRCV010000015.1:0-11598 GCA_045659925.1 Faecousia sp. | reverse complement strand
GCCAGCTTTGCAGCAGCCAGAATGGGGGCTGCCACACTGCCGTTTTTACTGGGCGGGGTGGTGATGACGATCTCACTGCAGCCTGCCAGCTTGGCAGGAATTGCCAGCATCAGGACGGTGGAGGGGTATGCCGCAGTGCCGCCGGGGATATAAAGGCCCACCTTTTCAATGGGGGTCACCTTCTGGCCCATGCATACGCCGTCTTCCCTTCTCAGGGTAAAGCCGTCACGAAGTTGATGGCTGTGGAATTCCCGGATGTTCTTTGCGGCCAGCTCCATGGCGGCCAGTAATTCCTGAGAAACTTCCGTCATTGCCTGGTCGATTTCCTCGGAAGATACTTCAAGGCTCTGCAATTTTACCTTGTCAAAACGCTCGCAGTAATCAAGAAGCGCTTCGTCTCCCCTGCTTGCCACATCCGATACAATGGCGGCAACCTGGGGGCCAACATTGTACTGCTGCATGCCCCGCATCAGAAGCTCGCCCTGCTTCAGCTCTTCATATGCAATGATCTTCATGGTTATTTCTCCTGTGCCAAAGCCTGCTCCATACGCTGCGCCATGGTGCAGATCTCGTTATACTTAAATTTGTAGTTTGCCTTGTTGGCGATGAGTCTTGCGCTGATGGGTACGATGGTTTCCAGCGGGGCAAGACCGTTCTCCAGTAAGGTTTTTCCCGTTTCCACGATATCCACGATCACATCGGAGAGGCCCAGAATGGGGGCCAGCTCGATGGAGCCGTTGAGCTTGATGATATCGATCTGGCGGCTCTGGGAAGCATAGTAGCGGCGGGCAATATGGGCAAACTTGGTTGCAACCCGAAGGGTCTGGGAAGGGTCATCCCGGAAATCCTTGGGGCCTGCCACGCACATACGGCATTTACCCAGATTCAGGTCGAGAAGCTCATAGACATCGGGACTATACTCCAAAAGGATGTCCTTGCCTGCTACACCGATGTCGGCAGCGCCTCGTTCCACATAAATGGCAACGTCGGAAGGCTTGACCCAGAAATACCGCACGCCGGTCTCCGGATTCTCAAAGGTGAGCTTGCGGTTATCCTCCCGGATAGAGGGACAGGCGTAGCCTGCTTTTTCAAACATGCCGTAAACTTTTTCGCCAAGACGGCCCTTGGGCAGTGCAATGTTAATCAAGTTCCGTCACCTCCGTACCTTTGAACAGGAATCTCTTCCGGGCGTGGATGCCATCCACGCCTTCGGGCTGAACACGAACACTGTAACCTTCCTGTGTCAGTTCGTTCGCCTTGCGGAGCAGGGCTGCAAGATCGCAGCCGCTGCAGTAGGAAAGCAGGATATCCACATCATACTCATCTTTTCTGGCAAAATACCGCTCTAACTGATCCATATACAGGGCAAAGCCGATGGCGCTTTGCTCTCTTCCCATCTTGGACATCAGGTTGTCATACCGGCCGCCGGACAGGACGCCTGCGGCAATGCCGGAAATGAAGCCACGGAACACCAGCCCGTTATAATAATCCATATCGCTGATGAGGGAAAGATCCAGACGCAGATTCCGGCAATCTGTCATAGAGAGCAGCTCACTCAGACGGCGCAGGGACGCAATGGCATCCAGGCAGCTCTGGGGCAGTTCCAATGCCTCAGCCTGAGCGATTGCTTCTTCCAGCGGGCCATAGAGGCTGACGAGGCCGCACAGGGTATCGCTGAACTGCGCCGGAAGATCAAAACGGATACAAAGTGCGCGAAGCTGGTGAAGATTTCGCTCACCCACAGCGATCATGATCTCGCTGCGCTGTGCTTCATCCAGTTCCTGAGAATCTAAAAGACCAGAAAGCACGCCAATGTGTGAAATATCTAAAACATAATCATCCGAGATCGTGCGCAGACTGCGCTCTGCCAGCATCAGAACTTCTGCCATGGCATAATCGTCTACCGCACCAATCAGTTCCAGACCGGTTTGCATGATCTCCTGATAGCCGTCCGCGTTCTTGGGAACACGATAGACATTCTCAGTGTAATACACCTTGCTCATACCGGCAGAGGGCTTTGTATTTTTAATAATGGAAAGGGTGACGTCGGGCTTCAGGGCCATCAGGCGGCCGTTTGTGTCGGTAAAGGTCAGGATCCGCTTGCTTTGCAGAAAGTTCTTATTCTGCACGTAGAGGTCATAGGATTCAAATTTGCTGACCTTGTAATGCTGATAGCCGTAAGCACTATAAAGATCCCGCAGGGCCATCATGGCCTGCTCATCGGGTTTCATTTCCTGTTTGAACATGCTTATTCACCTTCCTGTCGGGATAAAATCATTTGATAGCCGCCGCTGCCGTAGTCCAGGCAACGCTTGACCCGGCCGACTGTGGCAGAGCTTGCGCCGGTCTGATCACAGACACTTTGATAGGATTTACCATCGGAAAGAAGCCTTGCCACACGAAGCCGCTGCGCCATGGCAAGCACTTCTTTGATGGTGCACACATCTTCAAAGAAAGCATAAAATTCATCGGCGCTGCCCAGGGACAATACTGCCTGTGCCAATGCATCGGTCTGAGAATTTCTTGGAAGACCCATAGATAAACTTCCCCTTTGTTTGTTTGCTACCATGCTAACACATTAGCGCATTAAAGTCAAGAAGAATTAACGAAACAAATTATTATTGTGTCTGATTTTACCTTATGCCATTATGTCCGTCAAGCTGAATCCACATTTTTCAAAAAAGAACTCAAATCCATTTACAAGGTGCCTGGCATGAAGTATAATATAAACGGAATCATTGCAAACCTCATATTCATATAGATAGGAGAAATGAATGATGGCAAGTGCAGTAAAACGAATTGGCGTCCTTACCTCCGGCGGCGACGCACCTGGCATGAATGCAGCAATCCGCGCGGTTGTCCGTACCGCAGCCCGTCTGGGCATTGATTGTATTGGCATTCGTCGTGGCTGGCATGGCCTGATCAATGGCGATATCGTCCGTCTGGATGAGCACAGTGTGGCACACATCATCGGTCGTGGCGGTACCATGCTTTATACCGCAAGAAGTGAAGAATTCAAAACCGAAGCCGGACAGTTGAAAGCAGTTGCAAACTGCAAGCTGCTGGGTCTTGACGGCATTGTAGCCATCGGCGGTGACGGCACCTTCCGGGGTGCTCTGGCTCTGTCCAAGCATGGTATTTCTGTGGTTGGCGTTCCCGCCACCATTGACAACGACATCAGCTGCACAGAATACTGCATCGGCTACGATACCGCAGCCAATACCGCAGTAGAATGCATCGACAAGCTGCGTGATACCATGCAGGCACATGAGCGCTGCTCGGTGGTTGAGGTGATGGGCCGCAACGCAGGTCATCTTGCCCTGTATGTCGGTCTTGCCATCGGTGCTACCGCGGTTCTGGTACCTGAGGAGCGTGAGGGCTTTGGCCTGCACACACTGGCAGAAAAGATCCGCAATGCCCGCCTGAACGGCTATACCCACTATATGATCGTTGTGGCGGAAGGCGCCGGCAGTGCCACAGAAGTTGGCAACTATATTAAGGATTCCCTTGGGCTGGATCCCCGTGTTACCGTTTTGGGCCATATTCAGCGCGGCGGTTCCCCCAATGCAAGAGACCGTCTGGCTGCCACCCGCATGGGCTTCCATGCAGTGGAGCTTCTGGCCCAGGGTCAGACGAACCGCGTGGTATGCACTGTAACGGGTGAAGATATCTCTGATGTGGACATTGTGGAAGGTCTTGCCATGCACAAGGGCATCAGTCAGCAGCAGGTGGAAACCCTTGCGGCAATGACTGGCATCTGATCCATATACACACTAAGGAGTCGGGCTTTTGCCTGGCTCCTTTTGCGCTATTTTATCGATTTTTTACTTTATTTCTCTAAACGCATAGAGTATAATATTGGCAACCACTTTCTTTGGAGGCTACTATGCGTATTGTAGTGAAAATTGGTACCAGCACCCTGGCCCATTCCACCGGGCATCTGAATATCCGCCGGGTGGAAGAGCTGTGTACGGTGCTCAGCGATATAAAAAATGCGGGTCATCAGGTGATTCTGGTTTCCTCCGGCGCCATTGGCATGGGCGTGGGCAAGCTGGGGCTTCTGCAGCGTCCCACGGATATCCCCACAAAGCAGGCCTCTGCCGCTGTGGGTCAGTGCGAGCTCATGTATACATATGATCGTCTGTTTGCCATGTTCAATCATACCGTCGGTCAGCTTCTCATCACCGGCGATGACATGGAAAATGAAAAGCGCCATGACAATTTCAGCAACACCATTAACCGTCTTTTAGAGCTCAATGCCCTGCCTATCATCAATGAAAATGATACCGTTGCCACAGAAGAGATTGCCATTGGTGACAATGATACCCTTGCTGCCATGGTGGCGCAAAGCATCGGGGCGGATAAACTGATTCTGCTCTCAGACATCGACGGTGTGTTCACAGCCGATCCCCATACCGATCCCGAGGCAACCTTGATCCGGAGAATCCCGGCAATTACCGAGGATGTACTGGCTCTTGCAGGGGCTTCCAGCTCCAATCTCGGTACCGGCGGTATGGTAACGAAATTCCATGCGGCAGAGATCTGCATTGCCTGCGGCTGCGAAATGGTGATTGCCAATGGAAATCATCCCGCCGCCCTTTACGATATTTTGGAAGGCAAGCCGGTGGGCACCGCATTTGGAGAGGTAAGATCATGAAAGAATTACTGACAAAAGCCAAAAATGCCAAATTTGAAGTAACCAAGCTTACAACGGCGGAAAAAAATAAGGCCCTGATTGCCATGGCAGATGCCTTGATGGCGCAGTGCGAACAGATCCTTGCGGCCAATGCACTGGATATGGAAGCGGCAAAGGGCAAGGTATCCGATGTGATGCTGGATCGTCTTTGCCTCACAGCAGAGCGTATTGCGGGCATGGCAAAGGGAATCCGGGATGTGGTGGCTCTTCCCGATCCGGTGGGGCATATTCTGGAGTCCCATACTCGCCCGGATGGCCTTTTGATCCAGCGCATCTCCGTTCCCATGGGGGTTATCGCCATCATTTATGAGAGCCGCCCCAATGTCACCAGCGATGCCGCCGCCCTTGCCCTGAAGGCAGGCTCTGTTTGCATCCTTCGCGGCGGCAAAGAGGCCTTCCGCTCGGCCAATGCCATTGTGACCGCTCTGAAGGCGGGTCTTAGCGCCGCAGGTGTTACACCCGATGCGGTAAATCTGGTGCAGGATATCTCCCGTGCCAGCGCCACTGCCCTGATGACCGCCAATGGTTATGTGGATCTTTTGATTCCCAGAGGCGGTGCAGGACTGATCAATGCCTGCGTGCAGAATGCCACGGTTCCCTGCATTGCCACCGGTACCGGCATCTGCCATGTGTATGTAGAAAAAACGGCGGATCTTGATATGGCCTTGAATATCGTCAGGAATGCCAAAACAAGCCGTCCCAGTGTGTGTAACGCGGAAGAGGTGCTTTTGGTGGACAAGGCCATTGCTCCCACCTTCCTTCCCCTGCTGCATCAGGCACTGGTCACGGAGCGTCCTGAGCAGCCGGTAGAGCTTCGCCTGGACGAAACAGCCCAAGGCATCATTCCGGGTATTCCTGCATCTGATACAGACTTTGATACGGAATTTTTGGATTATATTCTGGCGGTCAAGTGTGTGGAGAATGTGGAGGAAGCCGTGCGCCATATCGCCCAGCATTCCACCGGTCATTCTGAGGCCATCGTAACCCAAAGTGAGCAGGCAAAGGCAGCCTTCACCGCAGGTGTAGACAGCTCGGCAGTGTATGTCAACGCCTCTACCCGATTTACCGACGGCGGTGAGTTTGGCCTGGGCTGCGAAATGGGCATCTCCACCCAGAAGCTCCACGCCAGAGGCCCCATGGGTCTTCGGGAACTGACCACCTATAAATATGTGATTACCGGCGAAGGACATATCCGGTAATATCAAAAAAGCAAAAGACCATGGAGTAGGCAAACGCCGGTTCCATGGTCTTTGTTATTGTGAAATAAAATAAATCCCTCAATACGCCACAGCGTATTTCATAGCGTCAGCTATTTCATATGCGACACCATATTTCACAAATCCCGCAAGGGATTTATTTCATTGAAAAGGACCCACACTTGTCATAGACAAATGTGGGTCCTTTTCTGGTGCGGAAGAAGAGACTTGAACTCTCACGTCGGTTGACACACGCACCTCAAACGTGCCTGTCTACCTATTCCAGCACTTCCGCATGGTGCACTTCACAGCGCTCATTTATTATAATGACTTAGTCACTATTTGTCAATACTAATTTTTGGTTTCTTTATTTTTCCTTGCAAAAAAATAAAAAGCTAACATTTTGAGCAAGAACAGGAAGCAATAACGAAATAAAAGCGTAGACGTAATTCCCGGCAATTCACATAACCATTCGCATTATTCGACCAAATATACAAAAAAACGCCTCCGGATTTATTAGGATAGCCAGTGGAAAGCCTTGGTGCGTCAAACTTTTTCACATTGTCCACAGGTTTATCCACAAGTTTACACACATAAGGCTGTGAATAAGCCGTTGACATAAAGCATGGATGCCTTACATAACAAATTCGGCAATTTCCTCCGGAGTAAGATCCGGCTGCAGCGCTTCATTAAGTGCAGAAGCCAGCATTTTTGACATTCCATCGATGCAGGCATCGATCTCCGCACTGGTAACGATCATGCCGGAAGCGGGCTGATCCAGATCTGTAACCGTGGGAATGCCCACTGCCAGCACCGGAATGCCCAGTGTTTTATCATTAAAAGCTGCTCTGTGGTTCCCTACACCGGAGCCTGGGTGGATTCCTGTGTCAGAAACCTGAACCACTGTCCCGATGTGAGATATCTGGGCGGCTGCAAGGGCGTCGATTACGATCACACAAGAGGGCTTTGTCTGCTGCAGCACACTGCGGACAATTTCCAGACTCTCCAGGCCGGTCTGTCCCTTGACGCCGGGGCAAATGGCAGACACGGGGCGAAGTCCCTGAAAAGCATCTGCCACATGGCGGGAGATTAAGAGCTGATCCACGGTTCTTGGGCCAAGGGCATCCGGGGTCACACCTCGATTTCCAAGCCCCACCACCATAATATGCTGATTTGTGTCCTTGGGAAGCATTTTTTTCAGATGTCCTGCAAGCTGTCTTGCGGCCTCTGCTCTGACGCAGCCGTAGCGGCTGCCAAGCTCCATGGAAAGGTAAGTTCCCCTTGGCTTATTCAGGGCTCGCTCCCCTTCTTCGTCCAGAATCTCGACAACGGTGGTCTGTACCGGGCCACGGGATTTGGTTTCCACGCGGATACCCTCCATCGCTTCCTTTTTCTCTGCCTGCTGCCACATGCTGTGGGCTTCTACCGCAAGATCTGTTCTCTTCATATCGCTCACCATATTCCCTTCTCCGTCAGTCACGGCGGCACTGCCTTTACCTTCAGTTTTCTCTCAAGCGGGTGAAATATGCGAAAAAAAGCGGAATGCATCCGGGGATTTTGCTAAAACCAAAACACTTGTGCAGTTCGTAAAAAAATAGCTTGCATCCTGGGATAACATTCGATATAATGACACAAGATTGCTCGCACTAAGCGACCCTATCGAATACCAATGAAACTGAGAGGATGAATCACCATGAGTGCATCACGCGAAAGAAGAAAGCGCATTGAGCTTGCCGCATCCGGCCAGACCAACAAGCAGATTCAGGCCGCAGAGGCAAAGAAGAAAAAGGTAAAGAATATTCTGACCGGCGTTATTGCAACGGTTGTATCCCTTGCAATCCTGCTTGGCTGTGTCTATGGTCTTCTGATCCACCCCACCATTATGCCCCGTAAGACCACTGCTGTGCAGGTTGGTGACCACGAGATTACCGCAACCGAATTCAGCTACTACTACTATGACGCCATCAACACCTTCTATCAGAGCTATGGCTCCTATCTGAGCTTTGTTATGTCCGATGCTTCCCAGCCTCTGGACCAGCAGATTTATGACGAAACCACCGGTCAGACCTGGGCAGACTATTTCATCGAAGCTGCTGCTGAAACCGCAAAGTATGACTATGCTGCATATGACGAAGCCATGGAAGCTGGTTACACTCTGTCTGCAGAAGGCGCAGCAACCATTGATGAAGGCCTGGAAGAACTGAAGGAAACTGCAAAGGCTAACGGCTTTACTTCCCTGCAGCAGTATTTCGATCAGATTTATGGCAAGGGCAGTTCTGAAAAGTCCTACCGTGAGTATCAGCGCATCCACATGACTGCTGCAGAATATGCACAGAAGGTTGATGGCGAGCGTACTTACACCGACGAGCAGATCGCCGCTCTGGATGCAGAAGATCCCGCAATCTTCAGCAGCGTTACCTATCGCTCCTTCTATGTGAGCGCTAACAACTATAAGTCCACCGGCGACGAAGAGACCGAAACCACCGAGGCAGAGGACGAAGCAGCCCGCGCTGCAGCAGAAGCCGACGCCAAGAAGATGGCAGAGGAATCCAAGGGCGACGAAAGCAAGTTCGCTGAATTTGCATACAACCTGGCCAGCGAAGCATCCAAGGTAAGCTACGAAGATCCCGATGCTACCCTGTTTACCAGCGATCCCTACGAAAATGTTGTCAGCTATATCAGAGATTGGCTGTTTGACGAAAGCCGTGTCGAAGGCGACACCACCTATATTGCCGACGAGAGCGATGGCTACTATGCAGTATACTTCTGCGCTCTGGACGAAAACAACTACAACACTGTAAATGTTCGTCATATCCTCGTCACTCCCGAAGTGGACGAAGATCTTGACAATGACGGCACTGCCGACACCAATTCCGAAGCTGCTCTGGAAGCTGCAAAGGCAGAAGCTGAGCAGATCCTGGCTGACTGGCAGGCAGGCGAAGCCACCGAAGAAAGCTTCGCAGCTCTGGCCGACGAAAAGTCCTACGACACTGCAGTAGGCGGCCTGTATGAAGAAGTTTACCACGGCATGATGGTGGATGAATTCAACGACTGGTGCTTCGATGAAGCCCGTCAGCCCGGCGATACCGACGTTGTTTACTCCCAGTATGGCTACCATGTCATGTACTTCGTTGGCGAAGGCGAGACCTATCGCAGATCCATGATCATCAACCAGCTGAAGGAAGACGATTATGCCGTTTGGTCCGAAGCTCTGATCGAGGGCTACGATGTTACCATCCTTCCGGAAGGCACCCAGTATCTGCGTACCGACCTGATCCTTGGTTCTTCTGAAACCGACTCCCTTTCTGTGGTCAGCTAATTCTCCGTAACTATGATACAAATCAGCCTGCCGGATGAGTTCCGGCAGGCTGATAGACATTCTGTAGATGTGAGGTACCTTTATGGGTAAAGAATTTCTGAGAGAAGAAATGATGTTTGGTGCAGCAGCCCTGAAACGCCTGCAGCACAGCCATGTGGCGGTCTTTGGGATCGGCGGTGTGGGCAGCTACAGCGCGGAGGCACTGGCAAGAGCCGGTGTAGGGTGTCTGACCCTTGTGGATCATGACACGGTGAGCGAGACCAACATCAATCGCCAGCTTTGTGCGCTGCACTCTACCGTGGGGCAGAGCAAATCCGATGTGATGGCACAGCGCATTCATGATATTAACCCGGAGTGCCGGGTGCGATCTATTGTCCGCAGCTATACTGAAGCGGATAAGGAGTTCTTCTTTGCAGAACAATATGATTACATCATTGACGCCATTGATACGGTATCGTGCAAGCTCAGCCTGATTGAGAATGCCCAGAAAAATAACATCCCGATCATCAGCGCTATGGGCACAGGCAACAAGCTGGATCCCACCCAGTTTTGCATTACTGATATCTCTAAAACCACCGGCTGTCCTCTGGCTCGTGTAGTACGCAAGGAGCTGCGTGTGCGGGGCATCAACCATCATAAGGTTCTCTACAGCCAGGAGCTTCCCATCACGCCATTGGCCCTTGAGGCGCCTCCTGAGGGGCGCAGATCGGTGCCTGCGTCTGTGTCCTGGGTACCGTCCTGCGCCGGATTGATGCTGGCAGGCTTTGTGGTGCAGGAATTGATCGCAGATTGCATCCAAACTGAAAATCATAAGTAAACGAAGTTCGCAGACATCAAAACTGATGTCTGCGAACATTTTTTATGTATTATATGGCTGAATCCATGGCCTCGCGGATATTTTTTACCCTTACAAGCTCCATACCCTCCGGAGGAATGATCCCGGCAGTGCCATGCCGGGGAATGATGCACCGGGTAAAGCCGAGGCGGTTGAGTTCCAAAAGCCGCTGGGGCAGATTGGAAACCGCACGGATTTCACCGGTAAGTCCTACTTCTCCGATGGCGCAAAGATCCTGCTGAATCGGCCGATCCAGATAGCTGGAAGCGATTGCCAGCACAACAGGCAGATCAGAGGCCGGTTCTTCCAGATAAAGGCCGCCGATGACATTGAGATAGGCATCGCAAAGGCCAAGCTTGAGGCCGCCACGCTTTTCCAACACAGCCATAAGGAGATTGGCGCGATTGTAGTCAAAGCCGTTGGTGGTTCTGCGGGGCACCTGAAAGCTGGAGCGGGTCACAAGTGCCTGTACTTCCGCCAGTACCGGGCGGGTGCCCTCCATGGCACAGGCCACACAGGTGCCCGGTGTACCCAGAGGCCGCCCTGCCAACAGCATCTCTGAAGGATTCGGCACTTCTGTCAGTCCGGCGTCGTTCATTTCGAACACGCCGATTTCATTGGTGGAGCCAAAGCGGTTTTTTGCGGCGCGAAGCAGCCGATAGCTGGTATTGCGGTCGCCTTCAAAGTACAGCACGCAGTCCACCATATGCTCCAGTACCTTCGGGCCAGCAATGGCACCGTCCTTATTCACATGACCCACCACGAACACAGTAATACCGCAGGTCTTGGACAGGTGCATCAGTGACATGGTGCATTCCTTCACCTGGGAAATGCTGCCGGGTGCAGAGGCGTTCTCATCCAGATAAAGGGTCTGAATGGAGTCCACAATCAGGATATCCGGCTTTTGATCCCGGGTGATATCGATGATCTGAGAAAGATTGGTTTCAGAAAGCACCAGTAAGGATTCGGAGTGAATATTCAGGCGGTTTGCCCGCATTTTCAGCTGCTTTTCGCTTTCCTCGCCGGAAATATACAGGACAGAATGGAATCTGCACAGTTCACTGCAGATTTGCAGCAGAAGTGTGGATTTGCCGATGCCCGGTGCACCGCTGATCAGCACCAGAGAGCCCAGCACCGCACCGCCGCCCAGGACTCTATCCAATTCTCCCATTCCCGTGGTAAAGCGGATTTCATCGCCGCCAGCCACCTGAGAGAGTTTTTTCGGTGCACGGGCCACCGCAGCTTTTCCGGGGGTCTTCGCAGATGCGATCACCTGTTCTTCCACGGTACCCCATTCGCCGCAGGCGGGGCATCTGCCGTACCACTGGGGCGTTTCATTCCCGCAGGATGTGCAATAATAGCTTGTCTTTGTCTTTTTCATGGGCTGCTCCAAGTTTTTTTCTTCATTATAGCATGATTTTTCCGGATTACAAGAGCGACGGCTCCTCAATAAACCGCATCAGTCCGGCGCTGATGGCGCAGGCGATTTGCTTTTGATAGGATTCATCCCGCAGCTTTGCCTCCTCTTCCCGATTGGACAGGAAGCCGCATT
>JAZRCV010000014.1:0-5574 GCA_045659925.1 Faecousia sp. | reverse complement strand
CCCCAGAAGAGGGTGCAGTTCTCTCAGGGCGACATGGTATACCACGATGCCTTTGGCAGCGGGATGATCTTATCTGTCCTGCCCACGGGCAATGACGCCCTGCTGGAAATCGCTTTCGATCAGCACGGCACCAAGCGCCTGATGGCAAATTACGCCGGGGCGCACATGAAAAAGAAGTAACGCGCATACCCTCCCTCTGGAGGGATGCGGATGAAACAGCGAAAAAAACAGCGCATTGGCCTGCTTCTGCTGCTGCTATGCCTTTTGGCGGCAGCGGCAGTGCTCTGGCTGCGCCTTGTGCCCACCATTGAGGAACTGGCGGCATCACAGGTCATCAACGAGGCCTCCGACCTGATTGCAGAGGCCATTACCGCGCAGATGGAAGCGGACGACATTTCTTATGAATCCATCGTCCTGCTGGAAAAGGACGCGGAGGGAAAGCCGCTGGCCCTGCGCACCAATATGCAGGAATTAAACCGCCTGCGAAATGAAACCCTGCACATTCTCAACGGCTGGATCGCGGAGAATAGCTTCAGCGAACTGGGCATTCCCCTGGGCAGCATCCTGCTGCCATCCCTGTTTTCCGGTCACGGCCCAGAGCTGCCGGTGCGGATCCTCACCGTCCGGGATGCGGATGCAGAATTTTCCAGCCGCTTTCAGGAGGCCGGGGTCAACCAGACCCTGCACCAGATCACCCTGCAGGTGGCGCTGAACCTCACCATACTTACCCCCGCCGGAACCGAAAACCTGCGGGTGGATTCCGGCGTTGTGGTTGCTGAGACGATACTGATCGGTCAGGTGCCCAGCACCCTCATCAATGCCTCCGGATTTTCGGATACGAATGGAGAAACAATATGGAACCAAGAAGCGAAATCCTGGCCCTGACAGCCCAGCTGGAGGAGGCCAATCATCGATACTATGTGCTGGACGATCCCACCATGCCGGACTATGAATACGACCGGCTGCTGCGGCGTTTGGAGGAATTAGAGGCGGCTTTTCCCCAGTATGCCAGCCCTACCTCCCCTACCCAGCGGGTGGGTGGAGAAGCCCTGAGCCAGTTTGTAAAATATGAGCATCCTGTGCCCCTGGAAAGCTTGCAGGATGTATTCTCCTTTGAAGAGCTGCAGGATTTTGACGAGAGGGTACGCTCAGAAGCCCAGCCGGAGTATACCGTGGAACCCAAGGTGGATGGCCTTTCCGTGGCGCTGGAATACATCGATGGGCAGTTTGTCCGGGGTGCCACCCGGGGTGATGGACAGGTCGGCGAGGATGTGACAAAAAACCTCATGACCATCCGCTCCATCCCCATGCAGCTCCCCAATGCCCCCCATCGGCTCATCGTCCGGGGTGAGGTATTCATGCCCAAAGTGGTATTCCATCAGCTCAATGAAGAACGGGAGCGCAATGGCGAAGCCCTGTTCGCCAATCCCCGCAACGCAGCGGCGGGTTCTCTGAGGCAGCTTGACCCGAAGATCGCCGCCCAGCGGAAGCTGGATATCCTGATTTTCAATCTGCAGCTTTGCGAGGGGAAGGAATTTGCTTCCCATGCCGAGACCTTAGACTATCTCCGCTCCCTTCGTTTCCGGGTCATTCCCTATGCCCTGTGCTGCGATATGGCACAGGTGCAGGCAGAAATCGGGCGCATCGGCGAACACCGGGAGGACTATGCCTACGACATTGACGGCGCGGTCATCAAACTCAACGACCTATCTCAGCGCACTGCCCTGGGCAGCACCGCAAAGTTCCCCCGCTGGGCCTGCGCCTACAAATATCCCCCGGAGGAAAAGCCCACAAAGCTTCTGGACATTGTGGTGCAGGTGGGACGCACCGGCGTGCTGACCCCCAAGGCGGTGGTGGCTCCCGTGCGCCTGGCAGGCACCACCGTGACCAACGCCACACTGCACAATCAGGACTTTATCCGCCAGAAGGACATCCGCATCGGCGACACCGTCATCATCCGCAAGGCGGGAGAGATCATCCCGGAGATTTTGCGGGTGGAATTTGATCTGCGGCCGGAGGAAACCATCCCCTATACGCTTCCGGAGCGCTGCCCCGTGTGCGGCGCAGCTACGGAAAGGGACCCGGATGGCGCAGCCCTGCGCTGCACCGGCGCCCAGTGCCCCGCCCAGCTGGCCCGCACCCTACAGCACTTTGTCTCCCGGGACGCCATGGACATTGACGGACTGGGCAGTGCCATTGTGGAGCAGCTTTTGGAGAAGGATCTCATTCACTCTCCGGCAGACCTCTATGATCTTACCTTTGAGGAAATCGCAGGCCTTTGGCAGAAGGGGGAAAAGGCCCCGCAAAAGCTCCTTGCCTCCATTGCAGAGAGCAAAAACCGGGATCTCGGCCGCCTGATCTTTGCCCTGGGCATCCGTCAGGTGGGTGCCAAGGCAGGCAGGATCTTAGCCGCCCACTTCGGCCACCTGGACAAGCTGATGCAGGCTACCCGGGAGGAACTGATGGCCATCCGGGACATCGGCCCGGGTACGGCAGATTCCATCGTAGCGTGGTTCTCCGACCCCAACGCAAAAGAAATGATCCGGCGGCTGAAGGAAGCAGGCGTGAATTTTGAATCCCAGACCACCGTGGAGGATCACCGCTTTGCAGGCAAGACCTTCGTGCTGACGGGAGCGCTGACCCTGTTCACCCGGGATGAGGCCACCGCACAGATTGAAAACTTCGGCGGCAAAGCTTCCTCCTCCGTCTCCAAGCGCACCACCTTCGTGGTGGCGGGCGAAAACGCCGGCTCCAAGCTGAGAAAGGCAAACGAGTTGGGCATCCCGGTGCTGAGCGAAGAAGAATTCCTGGAGATGCTGAAATAATCGAATATAAAATGCGAGACGGAGCAGCGAACTGCTCCGGCGCTTGGTATTTTCGATATAGATTAGATCACCATCAGGTATTTCATGATATCGTCCCGCATTTTCTCGGCGGCTTCCCGGGCGGCTTCTATATAGCCCGCCTCATCTCCGGTCTTCTGCCATGCGCCCAAAATACTTCTGGAAGCGCTGACGATGGCGCCGTGGCCAAACTTATCGAAAGCATACTGGATATTGCGGGCAAGACCTCCCTGGGCACCGTAGCCGATCACCAGCAAAAACAGCCGGTCATACTTTTCCCGCAGGGTCTTGATAGCGGCGGGCTGGGTGGCACCCACCACGGCGGCGATCTCAGAATAGCCGTTCTTGGCATACAGGTCTGTGCTCCAGCGCATTAAGAGATCTGCCATGGCGGTATAGACCACACGGTCGCCGGAAATCAGCTCCTGCACCTCCCGGCTGGACTTATTGGAGGTGCGGACATAGCAAAAGAGGTTCTTTTTCTGCTCCTTGCAGTAGGGCAGGAAGGGACGCACACAGTCGCCGCCCAGATATCCATTGATGGTAACGGCGTCGCAGGCATAGGGCTGCAGCACCGTGTCTCCGATTTTTTGCTCTCCAAACACACCATCGGCATAGAGCTTGGCAATGTGCTCCACGCTGGAGAAATTGCTGTCCAGCAGCACATAAAAGCCCATCTTGGAGGCCTTTTCCATGACCCGCTGCATGGCAGCAATGCCCTCGGCACCCAAGGCCGCAAAGCAGCCCTCCTGCACCTTCACCGCCGCCGCAATGCCGGAAACCGCCTGCAAAATGCCATTGCAGAAATTCTCATAGGCTGCCGCCAGTGCAGCCGCCGTATTGCCATGGCGCTCCATCGCCTGCTGCAAAAGGGAAGGCGGCAGCAGCTCGGGGGAGGGATCAAGGCCCACCATCACGGGACTTTTCAGTTTTCGGATCTTCGTCTGCAGTACATCAATGGACATGGCATGCAGCCCCTCTCATCGTTCATTTGATATCTACATTATATCAGATTTTTCCCCCGGTGCAAGCATATTCAAAGCATAAATTGATACACGCAGAATCCTGCATAGATGGCAAGCAGGCTGATGCCCTGGGCGCGGGAGAGCTTGCCCTTCACAAGGGCAGGCACTGTCAGAATGCACATCACCAGAAGCATCACCGGAATATCCACAACAAAGGAGGAATTCAGGCCGAACAGCAGCTTGCTGGCGGGCACTGGGAAGGGCTGCAGTGCAGCGGACAGGCCGGATACCAGCACCAGATTGAAAAGGTTTGCTCCAATGATATTGCCAAGGGACAAAGCACCATGTCCCTTTAGGAGGGCAGTGATGGCGGTCACCAGTTCCGGCAAAGAGGTTCCCAATGCCACAAAGGTCAGGGCAATGACGGATTCCGGCACACCCAGCCACTGGGCAATCAGGGTGCCGTTGTCCACCAGCAGACGAGCACCCACCGCAATGGCAGCAGCACCGATCACAAGCAGAAGCAATTCCTTGCCCATGCTGCCGGAAGGCGCATCCTCCTGTCTCTGGGGCAGCTGATTGCCAAGGGCCTGACGGATGGTGGTAAACATATAGACCGCGAAAATGCCAAGAAGCAGCAATCCTGCCAAGCGGCTGAATTCGCCGGTGAGCACAGCAAAGAGAATGTAAACCACAGCCGCTGCAAAGAAGAACAGCACCGGGGTGCGCAGGCTCTTTTTATCCACCGTGGTGGGACGGATGGCAATGGTCAGCGCCGCGATCAGGGAGGTATTGCAGATGATGGAGCCAATGGCGTTGCCATAGGCAATCTCGCCATGACCGCCGAGGGCAGAGGTGGCGGATACCATCACCTCCGGCAGGGTGGTGCCTACAGAAACCACCGTAGCACCGATCAGCAATTCCGGCACACGGAAGCGGTGGGCAATGCCGGTGGCCCCATCCACAAACCAGTCACCGCCTTTAATGAGCAGCAAAAGCCCCGCAAGAAACAGTAAAATGGGAATCGCCATAGAAATTCTCCTTTCCTAATGACAGTGATGGTTAGACGCTATCCGCAGGAAATTGTTCCCAAAATCAAACGCATATATCCTCCCGCAGCACTTTTGGGGAAATTCCACGAAAAAGCCGACTGTCTTTCATCATTTTGCCCGAGCTTTTTTCTCCTGAAACAAATTTGAAGTTTCCTTTTGGAGCAGTTAAAAAACAGCAAAGAAATATCGAAAAAATTCGTATTTTTTCCAAAAAAGAGATTGCGTTTTTACAAATTCTGTGCTAAAATTTTTCATTGGTAAAGTATAAATGCAAAAAATGAAGGAAAACATTCATGAAGATGTTTTTACACGAAAGGGGTAACTAAAAATAATGGCACATAAATATGTATACGCCTTCAGCGAAGGCAATGCTACCATGCGTGAGCTGCTCGGCGGCAAGGGCGCTAACCTGGCCGAAATGACTCATATCGGACTTCCCGTCCCCCAGGGTTTCACCGTTTCCACCGAAGCCTGCACCAAGTACTACGAAGATGGCCGTCAGATCAACGCTGACATCCAGGCTGAGATCATGGCCAATGTTGATAAGCTGGAAGCCCTCGTCGGCAAGAAGTTCGGCGACAAGGAAAATCCTCTGCTGGTCTCCGTCCGTTCCGGTGCCCGTGCATCCATGCCCGGCATGATGGACACCATCCTGAACCTGGGTCTGAACGAGGATGTCGTTGAAGTTATGGCTGCCAAGTCCGGCAACCCCCG
>JAZRCV010000013.1:0-11279 GCA_045659925.1 Faecousia sp. | reverse complement strand
ACGCTCAGGCCACTGACGGCAACGGTACCATCCCCGCAGACCAGCAGCTCGTGATCGAGTCCATCGTGATTCGTGAAAACTATCTCCTGAACATAATGCTGAACCCCATCGGATTTCCCGGTGGGGTTCAAATGCATAGAGGTAACAATGAAATTTACAATTCTGATCGACAATCTACCCCACGAAAAGCTCATGGGGGAATGGGGTCTTGCCGTTTACTTGGAGTATGGCGGAAGAAAAATCCTTTTGGATGCCGGTGCCTCCGATGGATTTGCAAAAAATGCCGAACTGCTTGGTATTGACTTATCCAGCATCGACTATGCCGCCCTGTCCCATGCCCACTATGACCACAGCGATGGTATGGACACCTTTTTTGCCATCAACCAAAGGGCAAAGCTCCATCTTCGGGCTTGCTGCCGGGAAAACTGCTACAGCGAAAAGGAAAACGGCCCTGAGTACATCGGCATCCGCAGGGGCTTCCTTGCGGAGCATGCCCAGCGCCTTTCCTATGTGGAGGGGGATTTCCCCCTTATGCCCGGAGTGTGGCTGATTCCCCACAAAACGGCGGAGCTTGACAAAATTGGCAAAAAAATCCGGATGTACACGGAGGAAGACGGAGAATTTCAGGTAGAAACCTTCGCCCATGAGCAAAGTTTGGTGGCAGAAACCAGCCGCGGCCTTGTGATCTTCAACAGCTGCTCCCACGGCGGGGCAGACAACATCATCCGGGAGATCGCCCAGACCTTCCCGGGCAAGAAAATCTACGCCCTTGTAGGCGGGCTGCATCTGTTCCGTTCCTCTCCGCAGGAGGTGGCAGACTTTGCCCGCCGGGTGAAGGAAACCGGCATTGCATGTCTTGTCACCGGCCACTGCACCGGAGAGGATGCCATGGCAATTTTGAAAGACCATCTGGGTGACCGGGTGGTGCAGATGTACGCCGGCCTCACGGTAGAGATCCCCTGACAAAAAATCGGAGCAGCGCAAAAGCGCTGCTCCATTATTTTTTATTTATCTGTCCAGATGGCGAAGCCACCGGGGAGAAGGGCGGTTTCCCGCTCGTTTACCGTCTCCAGCATGCCGCCCAGCAGGAGTTTGCCTGCGGGAAGCTGCCAGGAAGTCTGGCCTCTGTTGCAGGAAAGGTAAATACATTTCCCCTCATATTCCCGCACCACCTGAATGCGTCCGCTGCCAGCTTCTGTCACCCGTACACTGCCAAGCCGCAGCACCGGACTTTCCTTACGAAGCTGACCAAGGCTGCACACAAAGCTGCGCAGGCTGAGATCTTCTCTGCCCCAGGGATAGCAGCGGCGGTTGAAGGGATCTTCATAGCCTTCCATGCCCGCTTCATCGCCATAGTAAATGCAGGGCATACCCGGCAGCACAAACTGCAGGGCCATGGCCATGCGAAGCTGATAGAGGCCTGCCTGCCGCGCAGCAGGGGTCAGGCAGCGGTCGGCCTTCTCCATGCGGCTTCCCTGGAAGGGATCTGCCAGCTGGGTCAGTGCCCGGGCGGTATCATGGGTGCTGAGGGAATTCATCACGCACAGCAGAACCTCCGGCGGATAATTCTCCGTGATGGTTTCAATGGCATAGCGAAGGCCGCAGCCATCGTCATAGCCTGCGCAATAGCGCAGAATTGCCGTGCGCCAGGGATAGTTCATCACGCTGTCCAGCTCTGCGCCGGTAAAATAGGTGCGGCGCACATCATAGGCGATCTTGTTGGAGGCATCCTCCCACACTTCGCCGATGAGCAGAGAATTGGGCGCGATCTCCCGCATCCGCTTCCGCAATGCCCGCAGGAAGGGCTCCGGCAGCTCGTCTGCCACATCCAGCCGGAAACCGTCTGCCCCCAGCTTCAGCCAGTGGGCAATGACGCTGTCCTCATCATAGATGATATAGTCCATGTAGGAGGGTTCCAGCTTTCTGACGCAGGGCAGGGTGTCGATGCCCCACCAGCTGTTATACTGATCCGGGAAGGATTTAAAATCATACCACTTGTAGAAAGGAGAGCTTTCGCCGGTCAGGGCACCCTTGCCAAATCGGTTGTGGCGATCAAAATAGATGCTGTCGCTGCCGGTATGGGAGAATACGCCATCCAGGATCACCTTCATGCCAAGCTCATGGGCCGCATCACAAAGGGCGGTAAAGTCCGCCTCGGTACCCAGCATGGGATCCACCCGCTTATAATCGCAGGTGTCATACCGGTGATTGGAATAGGCCATGAAAATGGGGTTGAGATAGAGATATTCCACCCCAAGCTGCTGGATTTCCGGCAGTTTTTCCTGAATTCCCCGGAGATTTCCGCCGAAAAAGTCGCAGTTTCGCACCTCACCGTTCTGATCCGGGCGATGCTCCGGCATGCCGTACCAATCCGAGCGAATCTGGAAAGGGCCCAGCTTTTCGCTCAGATCACATACGCCGCTGCGGAAATACCGATCGGGGAAGATCTGGTACATCACCGCACCCCGGGCATCCAGGGGCACCGGATAATTTTCCGGCACGCAGCTAAGCTGCCACTTGTCACCGGCGCACATATTGGTGTCATTCCCCTGCTTAAAGAGGGGGAAATCCGTGGTTTTTGTAAAAATATCGAAATAGTAGAAGTACAGTCCGCAATCGCTCAGGGCGAACTCAGCTCTGTAAATCTCATAGGGATCTTCCCGCCGCAAAAGGGGCATGGGAATCCGCTTAAAGCTTGCGCCGTTTTCCTCCTCCAGCACCAGCTCTACCCGCAGGGTCTCACAGCTGCTGGGAATGTGCAGATGCAGCGTGCAGCACTGCTCCGGCGTCAGCGTGCCGAAGGGCGTCTTAAATTCCAGCTTCTTGCTGTCGTACAAAATTCGCATAGAAGTCTTTTACTCCGCAAGCAAGCTCCGGAACAGATCCATATATTTTCCTGCAGGGACATTCCAGCTCACATCCAGCTTCATGTCGGCAGCGATGAGATTCTTCCACTTCTCCGGCTCATTGGTATACAGCGCAACGCAGCGCTCAATGGCGGCAAAGAAGTCATCGGCATTATAGCTCTGGAAGGTGAAGCCTCTTCCCTCTTCGGTTTCCGGGTTGTAGGCAGCCACGGTATCCTTGAGGCCGCCGGTCTCATTGACCACAGGAATGGTGCCATAGTGCATGGCAATGATCTGGGAAAGGCCGCAGGGCTCACTGCGGGACGGCATGAGATAGATATCCGCCGCAGCATAGAGCTGGCTGGCCAATGTCAAATTGAAGCACAGGTTCACCGACAGCTTGTCGGGATAACGGGCCTGGGCTGCGCTCAGCGCCTCTTCAAACTTCTTTTCGCCGGTACCAAGGATGATCAGCTGCACATCCTCCTGCATCAGGCGGTCAATGTTGTAGCACAGAAGGTCGATGCCCTTGTGACCTGCCAGACGGGTAATCATAGCCATCACGGGAACATCCGGCCGCTGGGGAAGACCGCACAGGGCCTGCATCTGGCTCTTATTGATGGACTTGCCTTCCTGAACGCTCTGCACATCATAGTTGACAAACAGGGCCTTATCCCCCTTGGGATCAAATACCTTGGTGTCAATGCCGTTGATGATGCCGGTCAGCTTGTGGCTGTTGGCCTGCAGGATGCCGTCCAGACCATGGGCATAGTAGGGGTAGAGCAGTTCTCTGGCATAGGTCTCAGAAACGGTGGTGACACAGTCTGCCGTCTCAATGGCAGCCTTCATGAAGTTGAGAGAGCCGTGCAGCTCCAGGCGCTCCATGCACCATTCCGGAAGCTCCAGAACATCATAGAAGAACCACTTGTCCGTCCAGCCCTGATATTCCACATTGTGGATGGTGAAGACGGTCTTCAGATTGCCCAGAGTTGCGGCAAACTCGCTTCTCACCAGCAGGGGGATCAGCGCCGTCTGCCAGTCGTTGCACTGCAGCACATCCGGCTGGAAGTTAAGCAGACAAATGGCCGACAAAACCGCCTTGCAGTAGTAAGCATAGCGCTCGCCATCATCGCCATAGCCATAGACGCCGTCGCGGCCAAAGTAGAACTCATTGTCAATGAAATAGAACTGCAGCTTTCTGCGGCGGCTACGGAGCTTCATGAGGCCCACATACTGCCGACGCCAGCCCAGGTTGACTTCGAATTCGCTCACCAGTTCCAGCTGATCGCCGTATTTTTCCTTCACCCGCTGATAGCAGGGCAGGAACACGCAAACTTCATTATGGGGAACGTTGGCCAGGGCTTCGGGCAATGCCTGCATGACATCGCCCAGACCACCGGTCTTGATAAAGGGTGCGCCCTCAGACGCAACCATTGCTATTCTCATACAATTTCTCCTCGCTTTACAATAACAGGATGCTCGGGAGTGCCGATCAGACGGGCACCGGGCCGCACCTGCACATCCTTATCCAGAATGACACAGGAAAGCTGCGCGCCCTTGCCGACGATAACATCCTGCAGCAGAATGCTGTCCTTGATGCTGGCTTCTTCTTCCACACGGACGCCGCGGAACAGCACAGAATGATCCACATGACCTGCGATCACGCTGCCGTCGCCCACGATGCTGTCGCATACATCTGCGCCCTCGCCAAGGTAAGCGGGCACTTCGTTACGGGGACGGGTGTAGATGGTCAGATCGCTGCGGAACAGGCCATGACGCACTTCGGGATCCAGCACTGCCAGAGAGTTGCGGTAGTATTCCTCGGTGCTCTCATTGAACAGGGCTACATTGTTGAAGGCATAGGTGTTGGCCTTGAGCTTGCCTGCTGCAAATTCATGGAGCAGGAAATCACGCTCAAAGTGATAACGGCTGCGGGCAACTGCCTCGTTGCAGGCCTGGATCAGGAACTCACGGCGCAGCACGAAAATGCCCATGGAGGCAAGATAAGAGCTGTCAGCCTTGTAGTCCACGGCCATATCCGTCACGATGCCACTGTCATCCACCTGCACTGCCAGGTCGAGCTGCTTGGCACCGTTGCAGATGCCGTCCTTGGTCACCACGGTGATATCGCAGTCGGACTCGATGTGGGCCTTGAGCACCTTGCTCAGATCGATGGCGCAAAGCACACCGCTGTCTGCAAGAACCACATATTCTTCCTTGGCAAGCTCCAGGAAGATACGCACGGAGTTCAGTGCGTCCAGCTTGCCCTGATAGGCGCCGTACTGACCCACAGCATAGGGGGTCAGGAACTCAAGCTGCTCGCCCAGTTCCAGATCCCAGCTCTGACCGGAGCCAATATGGCTCATCAGAGACTGATACTTATATTTTGTGACAATACCCACATGATTGATACCGGAATTGGTCATGTTGGACAGAATGAAGTCGATCTGACGATAACGGCCTGCAAAAGGCAGAGAGGCGATGGTACGCTTGTTCGTCAGGTCCCCCAGGGAGCTGTCGTAAATGCTGGCAAAAATAATACCCAATGCTTCCATAACACAATACTCCTTTCTATCAGCAGACCTTGCCGGGTTCGATCACGGCATTTTCCTTGATGCGGCTGCCCTTGCCAACCACACTGATGGCACGCTCTGCCTCATTCTCGCAGGCGCCGCCAACCTGAGCGCCGCTGCAGATGACAGTGTCCTCGCCGATGATGGCATTGCGAACCACTGCACCGGACTGGATGTAGACATTGGGCATGATGACGCTGTCTTCCACGATGGCGCCGGCTTCCACGATGCTGCCGGTGGAGATGACACTGTGGCGGACGGTGCCAAAGATTTCGCAGCCTTCCGCAATCAGAGAGTTCTCCGTGACAGCGCCACGGGAGATGTAGCTCGAAGGCATGGCATAGTTACGGGCATAGATCTTGTCCTTGCCGTGCAGATCGAAGGGGGGCTCATGGCCCAGCAGTTCCATATTGGCCTCCCACAGGGAAGCGATGGTACCAACATCCTTCCAGTAGCCATTGAAGGCATAGGCAAAGAGCTTGTGGCCGCTGTTCAGAAGGTTGGGAATGATGTTCTTACCAAAGTCATTTTCGGAGTTGGGATCCTCGTCGTCCTCTAAGAGGAACTTGCGAAGCACATCCCACTTGAAGATATAGATACCCATGGAGGCATTGGTGCTCTTGGGCTGGGCAGGCTTTTCTTCAAACTCGTAAATGCTGCCGTCTTCCCGGGTGTTCATGATGCCGAAACGGGATGCTTCCTCAATGGGAACATCACGCACAGCGATGGTGCAGTCGGCACCGGTCGCCTCATGGGCCCGGAGCATCTCGGCATAGTCCATCTTATAGATATGGTCACCGGAGAGGATCAGCACATTTTCCGGACGATAGCGGTCGATGAAAGGAATGTTCTGGCAGATGGCGTTTGCGGTACCCTTGTACCACTCAGACTTTTTGCTTCTGGCATAGGGAGGCAGTACATGTACACCTCCGTGGGATTTGTTGAGACCCCAGGGCTGGCCATTGCCAATATACTCATTGAGTTCCAGGGGCTGATACTGGGTCAGAATACCGACGGTGCTGATGCCGGAATTGACACAATTAGAGAGGGGGAAATCAATGATTCGATATTTTCCACCAAAGGGAACGGCAGGCTTTGCCGTGTTCTCCGTGAGAACCATCAGACGGCTTCCCTGACCACCAGCCAGCAGCATGGCAACGCAGTGCTTTTTTTCAAACTTCATGGCGTTACTTCTTGTCCTTTCCTTTTACAATTTTGGTCCTGTATCAGGACCTTTGCGGCAGCTTATTCATGCGATAGTAGCTCACCGACATGGCTGGCGAAGCCACTACCACACTATGCTCAAAATGATTTGCGGCAACCTTTTGTGTGCGGCTGGGCATCAGCTCCACACCGCTTCCGCCAAATTCTTTGGCGTCGGTATTCAGAATCGGGGTCAGGCAGCACTCCATCGGCACGCCGATGCGCACCGCTTCCCGATGCACCGGGCAGAAATTACATACCACAAGAACGCCGTTGCCCTTTGCGTCCCAGCGGATAAAGCTGATCATATTCTGATCTGCATCATTTGCATTGCACCAGCAAAACCCCTCCCAGTCTGTATCCCTCTGCCACAGGGCAGGGGTGTCCAGGTAGAGATGATTGAGCTTTTTCACAAAGTCCTGCATCTGCCGATGCCGCTCAAAATCCAGCAGCAGCCAGTCCAGGCCCTTGCGATAATCCCACTCAATGAACTGTGCAAATTCATTGCCCATAAAATTTAATTTTTTCCCGGGCTGTGCCATCTGGCAGGCAAACAGCGCCCGAAGATTAGAGAATTTTGTATCATAGGCTACGGGCAGCTTCTCTATCAAAGAGCGCTTTCCGTGCACCACCTCATCATGAGATAAGCTGAGGACAAAATTCTCAGAATATGCATAATCCAACTGACGGGTCAGCCGATGGTGCTCCCACTTGCGGTAGACTGGATCCTTTTGCATATAAAGCAGCAAATCATTCATCCAGCCCATGTTCCACTTAAACAGGAAGCCCAGCCCTCCATCATAATCCGGCTTCGTCACCATGGGGAAGGCGGTAGATTCCTCTGCCACCATCAGCACAGAGTCCCGGACTTGGAAGGCCGCCCGGTTGAGCTTGCGAAGAAATGCAATGGCCTCAAGATTTTCCGCGCCGCCATAGCGGTTTGGCACATAATCAGGCCGGTGATAGTCCAGATACAACATGGAGCTCACCGCGTCCACCCGCAGCCCATCCATGTGATAGGTCTCCAACCAGTGCACCGCACTGGAAATGAGGAAGGATTGCACCTCTCCCTTGCCATAATCGAAGATGCGGGTGGTCCATTCCGGATGCTCATTCATCCGGGGATCAGAAAGCTCATAGCAGCAGCTTCCGTCGAACTCGCAAAGACCATGCTCATCCTTGGGAAAATGGGCCGGAACCCAGTCGAGAATCACCTGCAGCCCCGCCTGATGGCAGGCATCCACAAAGGCCATAAATTCATGGGGCGTACCGTAGCGGTGGGTGGGGGCAAAATAGCCCGTCACCTGATAGCCCCAGGAAGGGTCATAGGGGTATTCCGTCACGGGCATCAATTCCAGATGGGTATAGCCCATTTCGGTACAATAGGGCACCAGCTCTTCGGCAAGCTCCCGATAGGTATAGTAGCTGCCATCTTCGTGCCGCTTCCAGGAGCCAAGGTGCACCTCATAAATGTTCATCGGCTGCGCAAGGGGACGATGTGTGGCCATACGCCGGCGATAATTGCCGTCGCCCCAGCGATATCCATCCAATCGGCAGATGCGGCTGGAGTTCTCCGGGAGGGTGCTGTAGGAAAAGGCATAGGGATCCGACTTATAGACGACGGAACCATCGCTGCAGGTAATACAGTATTTATATGCCTGGCCTTCCCGGGCAAACCTACTGAAAACCTCCCACACGCCATAACCGATGGCCTGCATGGGAAGATCCTGAGGATCCCAGAAATTGAAATCACCGGTGACACTTACCGCAGCCGCCCGGGGCGCCCATACGCGGAATATATAGCCATCCCGCACCGGGTGACAGCCCAAAAGCTTTGCGGCGTGAAAATTCTCACCCCGTACAAAGGCACTGAGGGCTTTTTGTTTCGCTGTAGACAAAGTGATCTCCTCTCTTTACATTTTCAATCGGTTCTCACAGTATCCTATTATGAATTATACACAGCTTTTCGTATATTCTCAAGTATCAATCGTCATTTTTGTGAATTTTGCACTCATTATTCCTAATTTCGCAGGCCGATTCTAAAATATTTTTGTGCAATAATTTCCATTTCCTGCATTCCTGATAATTTTATGTCCGTTTTTTTTAAAATGTGATATAATATATTAATAATAATGTATTCTCCGGAAAATCAAGCATCTCAGACGGCTGCATTCTGGCCGTTCATCTTAAATCAGGAGGGACAGCATGGAACCTATTTATGTTACCGGTCACCGAAACCCCGATACCGATTCTATTGTATCTGCCATGGCCTATGCCGCCCTGCGAAATGCCCTGGGCGACCGGGAATATGTGGCTGCCCGTCTGGGACACATCAGCGACGAGACGCAGCTTGTGCTGGATCGTTTTGGCCTGCAGCCCCCGATGCACCTGAAGACCCTTCGCACCCAGGTGCGGGATCTGGACTACGATACACCCCCCGCCCTGCACAAGGCCGTCACCATCCGCCATACCTGGAAGCTGCTGCACAGCAACGTAAGCATTCCCGCCCTGCCGGTATGCGATGACGAGGGCAAGCTCTATGGCATGGTATCTGCCTCAGAAATTGCCGACCACGATATGCAGACCATCCAGAATCCCGTTCTGGAGGCTGTTCCGATATTTAACCTTCTGAGTGTGCTGGACGGAAAGATTCTCAATGACGGCGGCTATCAGACCGACGAGGTAGCCGGCGAGGTGGTCATCGCTCTGCCCCAGCAAAGGGAGGCCCTTTTGTTCTCCAACCCCAAATCCATCGTCATCTGCGGTCACCAGCCGGACATGATCCGCAGAGCTCTGGAACTGGATGTAAGCTGCCTGATCGTATGTCAGGCAGAAGTCAGCGAGGAGCTTCGCTCCATTCCCACCAAGACCTGCCTGATCTCCACCCCGCTGGAAGCCTTCCGGGCTGCCCGCATGGTATATCACGCTGCCGCAGTCTCCCACATCTGCCAATGCAACGACCTGATCTCCTTCCATCTGGATGATTATGTGGATGATGTGCAGGAGATCGTGCTGAAGTCCCGTTATCGCAGCTACCCGATCTTAGATGAAAAGGATCGGGTTGTGGGTACCCTTTCCCGCTTCCATCTGCTGCGTCCAAAGCGCAAGAGAGTGGTGCTGGTTGACCATAACGAGCTTGCCCAGTCGGTTGCCGGTCTGGAGCAGGCGGAAATTCTGGAAATCATCGACCATCACCGCCTTGCCGACATTCAGACCACCAATCCCATCTGGTTCCGGAATGAGCCGGTGGGCAGCACCGCCACCATCATCGCCGGAATGTATCAGGAGCGGGGTCTGATGCCCTCGGAAAAGCTGGCTGGCCTGCTGGCTGCCGCCATCGTATCCGACACCGTCATGTTCAAATCCCCCACATGCACCCACACCGATCACCGCATGGCAGAGCGTATGGCCCGCATCGCCAGAGTGTCTCTGGAATCTCTGGGGCAGGAGATCTTCTCTGTATCCGCCAATGAAAGCCGCAGTGCAAAGGATCTGTTCTTCGCAGACTATAAGGATTTCCATATCGCGGGCTACAATCTGGCGGTCAGCCAGATCATCTGCGTGGACTCTGAAAAGATGCTCGAACGCCGGGAAGAATTCCTGGAACTGATGAAAACCACCATGGAACAGAAAAATTACGCCATGATGTTGCTGATGCTCACGGATGTGCTCCGCTCCGGCACACAGCTTCTGTTCGTGGGCGATGAGGATGTGATCCGCAACGCCTTCAATGTGGCAGTGAAGGACAACACCTGCTTCCTGCCCAATGTGCTTTCGAGAAAAAAGCAGATCATCCCCATGCTCTCCGCCCTGTGGGGCTAATGCAGAAAAGGAACACCCCTTGTCTGGCAGACAAGGGGTGTTCCTTTTCAATGAAATTTGCCCTTACGGGCAAATGAAATAGCTTCGCTGTGAAATATTTGCTTCGCAAATGTGAAATATTCGCTAACGCGAATATTGGGAAATTTCATTTCACATCCGAAGGATATTTTCCCTCACTTTTGCAAGGACGGGTTGTAATACTAATTTTTAATAAAACGGTTTCGTTTTATTAAAAAGGCACCGCCTTACGGCGTTGCCTTTTTCGTGATTTTTGAATTAGAAAATCACGAAATCCGTCTCATGCTGTTTTTGCCGTGCCTTCGGCACTATTAAAAGGTTTTAAACCTTTTTATCAAAAACAAGTATAAATTCCGGATTGTACTTACTGCCAAACAAAACATTGCCCAGAAAGCAGCCATCCGGCCGCTTTCTGGGCAATCTGTTTTTCTTTACTTGATGGCCTTCTGGCCTTCCTTCTTATTCTGTACGCGGCGGAGCCAATCCTTGCCGTCCACAAAACGGGAAACAATGTAGGATACCACATAGTCACCTGCGGAATTGACCATGGTTGCGGGGGGATCCACCAGTTCGCCCAGTGCAAGGGCAATGGGATAGGCAACCGCCATCTGGTCCGGGAAGAAGATGGTGCACAGCACCAGCTCCCCCACACCGCCGCCGCCGGGAATGCCGGACATGGCCACAGAGGAGAACACGGCCACAACGATGGCCAGAACCGCCTTCCAAGTATCAAAGGGCTGGCCGAACATGCCGAAGAGGAAGGCTACCTTGATGATGGCGGACATAGCAGAGCCGTCCATATGCATGGTAGCACCCA
>JAZRCV010000012.1:0-6413 GCA_045659925.1 Faecousia sp. | reverse complement strand
CCTGGTAGAAGGCGAAACCTCCATGGTCAAGGAAAATGGCCTGCCCCGCTTCGCAAAGCTCAAGAAGGTCTTTGCTGAGTAATTGAGCGAATAAAACCGCCGAGAAACTGGTGGGACACATAAATAAAATAGCTAAAGGTCGTGTATTACAAATGATACACGACCTTTTTATATCAGAATTTGAGGAAAGTATCCCATAGGGAGATTCTTTGTAGGGGAGATGTGTTTTAGGCAAATTTTACCCTATGGTGAGAATTATTTTAAATAGTTGTATTGTTTTTGATTATTTCTTTCAATGCCTCATGTGATATCCACTCGTTGCCTGTATGTAGCATGCTATGGCAGTTAGAACACACCATTACAAAATCATCAATTGTGGTAGTATCTTCTGGGTCCATTCTTGATATGGGTTTTTTGTGATGCGCTTCTATAAAACCGTCACCCATGTTTCCATATTTTTCAGAGAAGTCAAAGGCGCATACTTCGCAAAACACTCTGCCATTATGCCTTTCTTTAAAATGTTGTTTTGCGATTTTTACGATTTTTGAATTTCTTTCGCGGATTAAATGCTGTGAAAGCGTTAACGCTCCTTCGCGAACAAGGAATTTAGCTTGGTGAATAGGCCATGTACCTAATTCCTCAATATCAATGTACTTAATATCTATATTTTCCATCAAGGCCTTTGCACTCCCTACAAGCAATATACTTCTTTTTTTCACCACTAACTTGAATTAGAATCCAGTTTTCTGAAGATGCGTCCTCATAATGGCCACAGAATGGACACTGTATTTGACCTTTTCTATGCGTTACTGGCGCTCGCGTATATGAGGTGGCTTCAGCATTAACAATGTTATACAAATCATTTTTTAAATTATTTTCATAATCATGGCTTATTTTTCCAATGGTCTTTTCACTTACCCCGGTAAGTTTATTTAAGAGATTTACATTTATGTGTTTCGATACCAATTCAGAAATCCTTCGATATCTCAATTTTGTAGTGCTTGTATTTCCAAGCGCTAAATCCATCAGTAAAAACAATTGACCACTGTCTACATTACCATTAACATCTAAATATGGGCTTCCATCTTTTTTGATAAATAAAGCGTCGGCTTGATTTTTATTTTCTATTAAAGCTCTGCTATTTAAATACAACTTGAAATGAGAAAAAAGTGTGTCGTTAATGGGTAAGGTAAAACCATTTGCGTTTATGGTTTTATTATCCATATTTACATCTGTTATTTTAAGATTGGCTATTGTAGTATTTGCTAATCCATATTGTTGTATTAGCTTTAATGCGATAGCAGAAACGAGACGTTCAAAATAATTGGGCTTATGGTTTTGTATTCTGATGGATTTACTTATTTGTTCATCAAGGTCATCGGTTCTAAAAAAGTCATTTATTACTTCATATAGTGTTTCATATTCATCGGTTGACAGGCAGTCTCTGCTTTCAGTTTGTTTCAAATTAGCAAATAGTTTTGATGTTGCGTCATTAAAATTTGCTTGTTCAGATCTACTTTCTAAGAAATTGTTTGTAATTGCATAAACCTCGCATATTTTTTCGCAAAGTTCTATGACTGTGCGTCTATAGCTCTCAGCAACAGTCTTTGCTGGATGTCTTTCTTTTATATAGAATTCAATGCTACCCAACAAAAAGTCCTTATCTAAAAGGGCAAAGATTTCTGGAGTATCTAATGCGGCTCCACCCATCTCTGTTTTCAAATAATTTCTCAGATAGTCTAGAAAGAATTTTGCTTTTGCTCTATCGTTTACTTTTTCTAAATTCAAAATATATGTCTCAATATAGTCATTGAATGTACTTCTTTTCAATTATACCGCCCCATCTCTAATGTGTTGAATTATTATTAAAATATAGCATTGATATCTATCAAGTGACAAAAAACACACTCGGAATACAATAGAGAGGTTTTTGTAAACTGTTTTACAAAGCTCTTAAAAACCGGAAAAAGTTGTATCTGTGAAGCTGAAAATCCCGGGAAGGATGCGTCCTTCCCGGGATTGCCATATCTTAGAGGTTGATCTCTTCCGTTTCCACAGAAGCGGTTGCCCATGCGCGGCACTTCTTGGCCATTTCACGGGCCTGCTGGGGAGCGCGGCCGGTGTAATCCTCGGGGATCAGCAGGGCGCGGATCTCTTCTTCGCTCAGGCCGAAGGCGGGTTCCTGTGCCAGTGCTGCCACCAGATCCCAGCTTTCGCCGTTCTTCATCTTCTGGGTCTCCTGCATGGAGGCCTGACGGATGATCTCATGCACTTCCTGACGGTCGCCGCCGTGGCGGACTGCTTCCATCATCAGGTTTTCCGTGGCGATGAAGGGCAGGTACTCCCGGACATGACGGGACACGATATGCTCGTTCACATGCAGACCGGCGGTGACATTCTGCATCAGACGCAGGATGGCGTCGCAGGCCAGGAAGCCCTCAGGCAGGCTGATGCGGCGGTTGGCGGAGTCGTCCAGGGTGCGCTCCAGCCACTGCACACTGGCAGTCATGGGAGCATTCAGTGCGTTTGCCATCAGGTAGCGAGCCAAGGAGCAGATGCGCTCGGAGCGCATGGGGTTGCGCTTGTAGGCCATGGCGGAGGAGCCGATCTGGTTGCGTTCAAAGGGTTCTTCCACTTCACGCTCATGCTGCAGCAGGCGGATGTCGTTGGCAAAGCGGCTGGCGCTCTGGGCGATGGAGGACAGAACGTTCAGAATGCGGCTGTCTACCTTGCGGGGATAGGTCTGGCCGCACACATCATAAATGCGGTCAAAGCCGAAGTCCGCAGCGATCATGCGGTTCATTTCGTCGATCTTAGCGGTGTCGCCATCGAAGAGTTCCATGAAGCTGGCTTCGGTACCGGTGGTGCCGCGGCAGCCCAGGAAACGGAAGGCGTTCAGGGTGTCGTCCACTTCTTCCAGATCCAGCATCAGATCCTGCAGCCACAGGCTGGCGCGCTTGCCAACGGTGGTGAGCTGAGCGGGCTGGAAGTGGGTGTAGCCCAGGGTGGGCATGTCCGCATAGCTTTCCACGAAGTTGCACAGGTTGGCGGCAACGGCGCAGAGCTGAGTGCGGATATAGCGCAGAGCGTCCCGGAACAGGACGATATCTGCGTTGTCGGTGACATAGCAGCTGGTGGCGCCCAGATGGATGATGCCCTTGGCATCGGGAGCCAGCTGACCGAAGGCGTAGATGTGGGCCATGACATCGTGGCGTACCTCTGCCTCACGGCGGGCAACCACATCATAGTCGATGGGGGAGAGGTTCTCTTCCAGCTGCTGCACCTGAGCTTCGCTCACGGGCAGGCCCAGCTTATTCTGTGCCTTGGCGAGGCTCACCCACAGCTTGCGCCAGGTCTGATAGCGCACATCCGGGGAGAACAGGTTCAGCATATATTTGGAAGCATAGCGGGAAGCAAGCGGGGATTCGTAGATATCTTTCATGGCGTTACCTCAGCGGATGATGATGTCGTCACGGCCGGGGCCAACGGAGACATACTTGATATAGCAGCCCAGTTCCTTTTCTACATACAGAACATAGTCCTGTGCGGCCTTGGGCAGGTCTTCAAAGGTGCGGATCTTGGAAACATCGCTGCCCCAGCCGGGAACCTTTTCCACGATGGGCTTTGCGCGATCCAGATCGGCGGGGAAGGGGAACTTGTCGGTCTTCTGACCGTCCACTTCGTAAGCGGTGCATACGGGAATCTCATCCATGTAGGACAGGATGTCCAGCTTGGTGAGGGCCAGCTCGGTTGCGCCCTGAATCAGGCAGCCGTAGCGGGTGGCGACCAGATCGAGGGGACCTACACGGCGGGGACGACCGGTGGAAGCGCCGTATTCGCCGCCGGCTTCACGCAGGCTCTCGGCTTCCGGGCCGAACCACTCTGCGGTGAAGGGACCTTCGCCTACGCAGGTAGAGTAAGCCTTGACGATGCCGATGGTGCGGTCCACATGGCTGCCGGGGATGCCGGCGCCGATGCAGGCATAACCTGCGATGGAGTAAGAGGAAGAGGTATAGGGGTAGATACCGAAGTCGATGTCACGCAGTGCGCCGAGCTGAGCTTCGAACATGATGTTCTTGCCGTCGCGTTCGGCCTTGCTGAGGAATTCGGTGGTGTCGCAGATATAGGGAGCCAGCTTCTTGCCATACTCCATGACCCAGTTGTAGACTTCGTCAAAGTCATCGGGTTCTGCGCCGTAGACGCCGGAAATGGTCAGGTTTTTCCATTCCAGGATGCCCTTCAGGCGGTTTGCAAGGTATTCAGGATGGAGCAGCTCGCCCATCATGATGGTCTTCTTCTGATATTTGTCGGAGTAGACAGGTGCAATGCCCCGCAGGGTAGAGCCGTACTTCTTGTCCTTCAGGCGCTGCTCTTCCAGACCGTCGAGACGGCGGTGGTAGGGGAAGACAATGGTAGCGCGTTCAGAGATCTTGAAGTTTTCCGGAGTGATGGAAATGCCGCCCTGCTGCAGACCCTCGATTTCGCCCCACAGGCTTTCGGGATCGATAACAACGCCGTTGCCCAGCACATTGACCACATTCGGATAGAAAATGCCCGAAGGAATCAGATGCAGTGCGAACTTTCCATATTGATTGACTACGGTGTGGCCTGCGTTGTTACCGCCCTGATAGCGAACAACAACATCAAAGTCCTGCGCGATCAGGTCGACCATGCGGCCCTTGCCCTCATCGCCCCAGTTGATACCGACGACTGCACAATTACTCATAAGTTATATTCCTTTCCTGCGTCCGCTTCCAGCCGCAGACGCGCACAATATATTATAGCACAAAACTTCTTAAAAAGGAACTGGTTTTCCATTATTTTCTATCTTTTTTTTGAATCTTAACCGGAAGGTCAGGCGGGCACGGTCAGCCGGAACTAGCACTCATAGCCGCTGGAGTTGTAGCAATCTGCGGCTTCCACATAATCGCCACGAACTTTGATGGATATCTCCACAATGTATTCCCCGGCAGGAAGCTTCGACAGCTTTTTTATAATGTATTTACCATATCTTGAAAAATAAAAAGCAGCCTGCCGGGGGATGCCACGGCAGGCTGAGGGATTACTTGACAAAAAATGCATTGTACAGGGCACGGATGGCGCGCTCGTAGTCCACGCTGTCCACACCCACGATGATGTTGAGTTCTCCGGAACCCTGATCGATCATGCGGATGTTGATGTCAGCCTTGGCCAGAGCGGCGAAAAGCTTTGCAGCAATGCCCTTGCGGCGCACCATACCACGGCCTACCACGGCGATCATGGCAAGGTCGTTTTCCACAAGGATGAGATCGGGGCTGACGGCATCGCGAATGTCGCACAGCAGCTCCGTGCGGCAGTCCCGCAGCTGGGCAGAGGGTACCACAACGGACATGGAGTCAATGCCGGTGGGCATATGCTCAATGCTGATGCCCCGGCTGCAGATGGGTTCCACCACCCGGTGGACAAAGCCTGCAGTCTCGTTCATCTGATCCTTTTCAATGTGGATGATGCTGAAATCCTTCTTGCCCGCAATGCCGGTGACGGCAGGGGCTTCCACAGCGGAGGCATCCCGCAGGATGACAGTGCCGGAATCAGTGGGAGCGTTGGTGTTGCGGATGCGGATGGGAATGCCAGCGGTGCGTACCGGGAAGATGGCATCCTCATGGAGGACAGAAGCGCCCATATAGGCCAGCTCTCGCAGTTCGCGGTAGGTGATCCGCTCGATGGACTGGGCTTCGGGGACGATGCGGGGATCCGTTACCAGAATGCCGGAAACATCCGTCCAGTTTTCATAGCAGATCGAGCCCACTGCCCGGGCTACCAGAGCGCCGGTGATATCGGAGCCGCCTCGGGAGAAGGTGCGGATGCTGCCGTCGGGCATAGAGCCGTAAAATCCGGGAATGACCGCACCGGGGAGATCCGCCAGAGCTGCACGCAGGGATTCGTTCGTCTGCTGGGCGTCAAAGCTGCCGTCGGCCCGGAAGAAGATATGATCCGCAGCATCTACAAAGGGCCGATCCAGATAGGCCGCCATGAGCTTTGCGTTCAGATATTCACCGCGGCTGGCGCAGTAGTCACTGCCGGCACCGTTCTGAATGTCTGCTGCGATCTCGTCAAGACCCAGCTCTACGCAAATACCCAGTTCCGTTGCGATTTCGTCAAAACGGGCTTTGATCTCTGCCATCACGGTGGGGAATTCGTCGGTTCCGGCGCATTCTTTGGCTCGATAGAGCAGGTCTGTCACCTTAATGTCGCCTGCATAGCGTTTGCCCGGTGCGGAGACGACAACGAACTTTCTCAGGGGATGGTCATGAATGATATCTGCTACCTTGCGGAACTGAGCGGCATCGGCAAGGGAACTGCCGCCGAATTTTACGGTAATGTTTTCCATATGGACTCCTAAAAATTGCTTAATTGATCATGGACTTCATGTT
>JAZRCV010000011.1:0-4902 GCA_045659925.1 Faecousia sp. | reverse complement strand
ATGCCCACGATGAAGGACAGCACTGCCACACCCACGCTGATGAGGGCCATTTCCAGGAACCGATGGCGGAAGGGCTGATCCTGTGCCACGGAAGTATAGTAAGTAAAACCCGCGATGATCAGCACCACCACCGCCAGCATGCAGACAAGCGCTGCGATGTACTGACCCGTGGGGAACAGCAGATAAGGCGCAATCAGAGCCACTACGGTAAGAAGATAGGCAATGCCCGTATAGGAGCAGGACTTCACCGCATCTGTGCGGCCTTCGCTTCGTGCCGCCAGGAATTCGCTGGAGGCCATGGAGAAGGTGGCGGAGATGCCCACGATCAGGCCGGACAGGGCAATGAGCCGGGTGTTCTGCAGGGCAAAGGCAAAGCCCGCCAGAGAGCCGGTCAGCTCCACCAAGGCATCGTTGAGGCCCAGCACCATGCTGCCCACATACTGCAGCCGTTCTTCATCCAGCATACCCAGAAGGGCCTGTTCGTGCTCTTCCTCCTGCTCACGGATGGTGGTGCTTTCCGCTACTTCCTTTGCCAGCAGATCATATTCTTCCTGTGCGTTTTCCTCGCCCCGCTCCATCAGCTTGACGGCGAAGGTGAAACCCAGAAGCCGGGCCATCAGGGTATACCAGAAGATCTTACCCTTCTGCGGCTTCATTTCCTCACCGCTGTAGCGCTTCCAGATCTCGTAATGGCTCTTTTCTTCCTGCGAAAGTCTGCGCAGGGTCTTCTTGTTTTCCTCGCCTTTGGCAAAGCGGGCAATTTTTTCATAAATGACGCTTTCCGTCAATTCGTTCTGCTGCATTTTCTTGATTGCAGCCAGCGCCTTGGGTGACAGCTTGGAAGACATCGTACCGCTCCTTTCGTTTCTTACATTATAATATAGTATATTTCCATATTCTTCCTTGTTCCTTTATTATAATACCACCGGAAGAAAGAATGCAACACTTTTCCATGTTTCTGCGATAATATAGATGTCAGCTGACCAAAAGATAAACGGAGGCAAATCGATGGACGAGCAGGCGATCCTGAAAAAACTGCGCCGGGGCAGCACCCGGGCACTGGAAAAGCTCATCGCGGTGTATTCCGCCTATGTGGTGACGGTGATCCATAACAGAGCCAGAGGTGTCCTCAGTCCGGAGGATGAGGAGGAAGCGGCTTCGGATGTGTTCCTCGCCCTGTGGCAGAACGCCGACCGGGTGGAGCCGGGAAGCCTTCGCCCATGGCTTGGGGCGGTGGCGAACCACAAGGCTGCCGACCTTCTGCGGAAGAAGCAGCTTACCGCCCCATTGGAGGACTACCTCCTGCCCGTGGAGGATTCCCTCTGGGAATCCGTGGCAGAGCAAGAGAGGGCCGAACTGGTGCGGGAGGCCCTTTCCCACCTGTCCTTTACAGACCGCGAGATCTTCTATCGATACTACGACCTGTGCCAGAGCGCAAAGGTTATTGCCGAAGAAATGGAAATGGTCCCGGCCACGGTCCGTTCCCGCCTCAGCAGAGGCAGGGCCGTGCTTCGGGAAGTGCTATGCCGGGAGGGTTATGTACATGAAGAATGAATTGGAATTCTTAATTCGGGAGGAAAACCCCACTGGGTTCCCCGTACCCGGGCTTTCTCCTGCCCGGCAGGAACGAATCAGGAGGATGACTATGAAAAAAATCGCAAAAACACACGCAAATGGCAAGAGAAGAACCATCACCGTGGTGGTGGCAGCCGCACTGCTGGTGGCAATGCTCAGCGTCACAGCAGGCGCAGCCTATGCCTTCGGCTGGTTCACCGCAGACCCGGTAGTAGGTGACCACGCCCTGAGCTACCCCACGGATGTGGAAGCACCCGTCACTTCCACCCCCTACACCGAGGAAGAACTGGCCCGCAAGGAAGCCGGCCTCCTGCAGACCTTTGAAGATGCCGAGATCGAGGATACCGGCGCCGTTGCCACCACCGATAATTATCGCTATACCTTAGAGGAAATGGTAGCCACGGAACACGCCCTGCAGGCCATCATGCGGGTAGATGCCCTGAACGAAGAGGCCAAAACCGCCATGCAGGAGGTAGACTTTAATGGCTTCTACCTCAGCGCTCAGAACTATGGTGGCAGAATGTTCGATGAACTGAAAAACGGCGGTGCAGAATGCAGCGCCTTGGGATTTGAAGATTCCACCGGCTATTTCCTGCTGACCAACGACGGCGGCTGGTACGAAGAGGGAGATCAGATCCGCTTCTCTGCCGACCACGAGGGTGCTTTCCTGTTCATCGTACCTCTGGAAGAGGTCATGAAGGATAAGGTGGTGGTGCCGATGGATACTTCCGTCTATGAGGGCAAGCCGAAGCAATTTGAGACCTTGACCGTAACACCTCTGAGCATCAAGCTGGAAGGCAAAGTCCTTGCAGATGGTATCCAGCAACCGGAGATCTCCGTCACCCTGAAGGACGGCAGTTCCTTCGCATGGGAAGGCCACGAAAACACCAGCGACTACGGCACCCCCGGCTTCCTGTCCCATAGCACCGGCAGCGCCCGGGATGTAACCGACCCCTACTGGTTTGAATGTTGGATGTTCTCTCAGGCCATCGACCTCGGTGATATCGACCACATCACCGTAGACGGCGTGGATTACACCCTCAATTAACACAAAATTTCAAATCCAACGAAAAGGACGCCCACCCCGGGCGTCCTTTTTCGACATAAGGGTCCCAATGCGAATGTAGGGACGGCTATTAGCCGCCCGCGCAGAAAATGTTGCATTTATATTGCAGATTCCGGCGAATTCGCATCCTTTTGCGGGCGATCGCAGATCGCCCCTACGATGGGATTGTCCATCTTTGCGCAGAATGTACCCACCTATTTACTTGTTGGCGCAACTATGTTAATATATTTTTATAAAGAAGGGGGTGTGCTGCATGAAAACACTGAAATGCCTGAAAATCACATCCATTCTGCAATGCATCTTCTGCGCCATCTGCATTGCCTGCATCTCATGCTTTGCCATTTCCCGCTGGTTCGACAGCCGTTTGTTCTTTGATATCGGAAATATTTTGGCAGCTGGATGGATCTTCAATCCCATTGGGATTATTTCCCTTGTCCTTTGTCTTTGTATGTTCCTGATCGAGGTGTGGAACCCGGCAGAGCGGCAGCGGATCGGTGCCAAATGGATCTGGATTTTTGTTTGGCCTGTCATTACAACAGTAATGTATGTTCTGTCCGGTGGATCGCTTGTCTTCTTTACCGGCGGTGTTTAACTTATCCGAGATGGAGGAACTCCCCATGAAACGCCTTTTGAGTTTCCTTTTGATCCTCGCACTGCTTTTCTCCCTGTGCGGCTGTGGAATGGTAAATGTCAGCGGCGATGGGGAGGCTGTCCTTCGCTTTGTTTACGGCGAAGAAAGCATTTCTCAGCCTTTGACCCCGGACGAAGCGAAGCAGGTAGCCGCAATATTCCATCACGAATGGCTTCTTTCTGATGCCCCTTCCTGCGGATTTGGCGAAGACATCTCCATCACCATTGACGGGCAGGTGTTTGCCATTGCCCGGGACAACTGCGGTATCATTCAGCACTGTGACAGCGGAAGATATCTCTTTGTTTCAGGCGAAGAGATCGCCTCCATCCACGCCCTGTTTGAACAACGCGGCGGGTATTTCCCCTGTATTTAATGCCGCGCCCTTGTATTTCCCGATATTGCATGATAAAATGACAAAAATGCCATGAAAAAGGTGATCTTATGAAATCCATTCGCAGTATTTTCAAAATCGGTCACGGACCTTCCAGTTCCCATACCATGGGACCGTCCTTTGCCGCCGAACGCTTCATGAAAGAGTACCCCGAAGCGGATCTGATCTTAGTGTTCCTCTATGGCTCTCTGGCGAAAACCGGCAAGGGCCACGGCACCGACCGGGCCATCGAGAAGACCCTCTCCCCTGTCAAAACCGAAATCATCTTTGCCCCGGAAACCGAGACCCCGGACCATCCCAACACCATGGACTTTATCGCCTTCCGTGAGGATCAGGAGCTTGGACGGCAGCGGTTTTACAGCATTGGCGGCGGTGAGATCCGCCCCACGGACAAGGAAGATGCCCCGGAGATCTACCCGGAGCGCAACTTCACAGAGATCTCCCAGCTGTGCAAATCCAGAAACATCCGTCTTTCCGACTTCGTATTCGAGCGGGAAGGCGAGGAGATCAAGCAGTTTTTATTTGAGGTATGGCAGACCATGCTAAACGCCATCCAGCAGGGTCTGGTCAAGACCGGCGAACTGCCCGGCGGCTTGGCATTGGAACGAAAGGCTCAGCTTCTGTATAATCAGAGACACATCGACGAAAGCCCCCAGACCAGAGAAAACCGCCTCGTCTGCTCCTATGCCTTTGCCGTAAGCGAGCAGAATGCGGACTGCGGAATCATCGTCACCGCTCCCACCTGCGGCTCCTGCGGTGTGGTACCCGCGGTGCTGAAATATATGCAGGACAAAAATCAGTTCTCCGATGACGCTGTCATCCGCGCCCTTGCAGTAGCGGGCCTGATCGGCAATATCGTCAGCACCAATGCCTCCGTCAGCGGCGCCGCCTGCGGCTGTCAGGCCGAGATCGGTACCGCCTGCAGCATGGCTGCCGCCGCCCTTTGCGAGCTGTTTGAAATGGGCATCGATCAGGTGGAATATGCAGCAGAAGTGGCCATGGAGCACATGTTAGGACTCACCTGCGATCCCGTCTGCGGCCTGGTGCAGATTCCCTGCATCGAACGCAACGCCGTTGCCGCCATGCGTGCCATCGGCGCCCTCAGCCTTGCCAATTTCCTGTATAGCACAAGAAAAGTCTCCTTCGACGTCGTCGTGGAGACCATGTATCAGACCGGCCGGGATCTGTCCCATCTATATCGCGAAACATCAGAAGGCGGCCTCGCCAAGCTGTACCCCC
>JAZRCV010000010.1:0-1942 GCA_045659925.1 Faecousia sp. | reverse complement strand
GACAGCTTGGATTTGCGAAGGCCGGGCAGACCCATATCCTCTTCCCGGTTGAGATAGCGGATCTCGGGATACTTTTCATGGATATATCTTGCAAATTCCCGGTTGATGAGGGGATATGCGCCGGGAATGTCCGCATAGGACTTCTCAAAATTTACATCAAAGGTATCGAAGCGCAGGCGGGTGCCCATGGTCATAGCCACCATGCCCTCCTCCGTATACAGAGCCAAACCTTCAAGACCAAGACCCTCAAAGGCATCAAAAGCCCGGGAGATGGCCACCTTTTCCAATGTCCAATCCTTCTCCCCATCGGCATGGGGGCGATACCAATCCAAAGCCAGCGCGCGGCACTCGGGCATATTCTCCCTTGTGATGGGCTTGGTGTACCAGTTGGGATGGTTCTCCATGAAGCGGTTGATGTGATTGCGCTTTTGCTGCAGTTTCTTCCCCTTTAATCCGGTGAGACGGTCAATATCATAAAGATAGTCAAAGCCATCCCGGTTGGGAGAGAAGCCGAATCTGCCGGGATACAGGCGTTCCAGCTCCTGCACACTATCATTGGACAGGCCATACAGCCGCAGGGGAATGCCCCGCTCCTCCGCATCAGCGCTCAATGCATCGATGATCTTCCCAAGATTTCTCTTTCCGGGATAGACATACATACTGCGTCCATCCCAATGGGAAAAGATCACCAGTTCCCCTTCCACAATGGCAAACTGCTGCTGTCCCCAGAGAAAAATATTGGTAAAGGAGTATTCACAGCCACGGTAATCCGCAGCCAAAAAAATCGGCTGAAGCTGCTCCCGGTCGGCCAAGGTGGGTCTTCGGAATGCGATCATACATTCAATCCTTCTTTCGCTTGCTTTTATTGATATTATTGTAGCATTCCTGCCAGTATTATGCAAGTCGCGCCATGGTTGCATTTTGTCCTCATTTCGGCTACAATAAAATAAAATCACTTAGGGAGGCTGCGTCATGAAAAAGATTTTAACCGCCATGTCCGGCGGAGTAGACTCCGCAGTATGCTGCGCTCTGCTTCAGCAGCAGGGATATGAAGTAGGCGGCGCCACAATGCTGCTGCGCTGCGGCGCAGAACCTGAGGCAGAAGATGCCCGGATGGCAGCGGCACAGATGGGTGTTCCCTTCCATCTGTTCTGCTGGCAGAAGGAATTCCATGACCGTGTGGAAGCAGATTTTTGCAATGCTTATGCCACGGGCAAAACCCCGAATCCTTGTATTGTTTGCAATAAGACCATGAAATTTGGCCTTTTCCTGAACGAAGCTCTGCGCCTTGGCTATGATGGCATGGCTACCGGTCATTACGCCAGAATTGAGCACGATGTAGGTGCAGACCGCTGGCTTGTCCGCATGGCAGCAGACCAGAGCAAGGATCAGACCTATATGCTCTACAGCCTGTCCCAATTCCAGCTTTCCCACACCATTCTCCCCCTCGGCGGCATGACAAAAGCCGAAGCACGGGAGCTTGCCCAAAGCCTGAACCTCAGTCTTGCCCACAAGCACGACAGCCAGGACATCTGCTTTATACCCGACGGCGACTATGCTGCCTATCTGCAGCGCAGCGGCCTCACCCTCACCCCCGGTCGGTACCGGGATCTGGAGGGCAAAGACCTTGGCCCTCACAGGGGCGCAGAGAGCTATACCATCGGTCAGCGCCGCGGGCTGCACCTGAGCTGCGGTGAAAGGGTATATGTGGTGCAAAAAAACGGCACCGATGTGGTCATCGGGCCGAATGAAGCACTGTTCTCCAAACGAGTGCAGGTAGCAGATGTCAACTATATCGCCATTGAAAACCTGACCTCACCACGGAGAGTTCGGGCAAAGGTTCGCTATACCCCCCGCTTCGCCGATGCCACCCTGATCCCCACGGAATACGGCGCGGAGCTTCTTTTCGATGAGCCGCAAAGAGCCGTCACACCGGGTCAGG
>JAZRCV010000009.1:0-3674 GCA_045659925.1 Faecousia sp. | reverse complement strand
CATATGAAAGTAGCAATCATCGGCTGCGGCTCCATTGCTGTGAGCCAGCATATCCCCGCGTATATGAATCATCCCAAGGTGGAGATCAAGTATTTCTGCGATGCCCGTAAGGAAGCGGCAGAAAAGGCAGTAAAGCAATTTGGCTACGGCATTGCCGTAACAGATTACCGTGAGGTTTTGGCAGATCCGGAGGTGGAGGCCGTTTCTGTATGTACCTCCAATAAGACCCACAGTGATATCTCCATTGCGGCTCTGAAGGCCGGCAAGCATGTGCTTTGTGAGAAGCCTGCTGCGCGGACCTATGAGGAAGCCCTTGCCATGCAGAAAGCGCAGCATGAAACCGGAAAAATCCTGAATATCGGTGTCGTGAACCGCTTCAATACAAATGTCAACAAACTGAAGGAACTGATCGATCAGGGGGAATTGGGTGAAATCTACCAGGTCTATGTGAGTTTCCGCTCCCAACGCAACATTCCCGGCCTGGGCGGCGCTTTTACAACCAAGGCAATTTCCGGCGGCGGTGTTCTCATCGACTGGGGTGTTCATTTCCTGGACATCGTAATGTACTGCTGCGGTGACCCCAAGGTCAAGAGTGTCTCCGCAGAGACCTTCGCAAAGCTTGGCAGTCCCATTTCGGAATACACCTATGTTAATATGTGGGCAGGTCCTCCGGTGAAGGACGGTGTCTGCGATGTGGAAGAGGGCGTCACCGGCATGATCCGAACGGAGGGCCCTGTGATCACATTAAACGGTGCCTGGGCACAGAATATTGGCCCCTATGAAATGTTTATTGATTTTCTCGGGACAAAGGGCGGTGCCCGTCTGCAATACAGAAAAGAGTTTACCCTGTATTCAACCAAAAACGGTATGCTGACGGAAACGGTATTCAATAATGCCACTTACCCTCCGTTCCAGAAGGAGATCGACGAATTTGTCCGTTCCATCGAAGAAGGAGAGAAGCTGGTCAGCCATATTGATACCCATATTATTACCGCACAGATGATGGACGCGATCTACCGCAGCGCGGAAGAACACCGTGAAATTGTACTGTAAGGGGAAACGGCTATGAAAAAAATTGGATTTATTGAGTATTATCTGGATGAATATCATGCCAATAACTATCCGCAGATGATTGAGGAACTGTCCGGCGGTGAATATAAGGTTTGCTATGCTTATGCCTGTGGGGAATCTCCCAGGGAAGGCGCTTTGACCAACCGGGAGTGGGCAGAAAAATACGGCATAGAGCTGCTGGAGTCCATTGAGGAGGTCATTGAAAAGAGTGACTGCCTGATCGTGCTGTCTCCCAATAATCCGGAGCTGCATGAGGCGCTTTGCCGCCTGCCGCTGATGAGTGGAAAACTGACCTATGTGGATAAGACCTTTGCGCCGGACAAGGAAACCGCCATCCGTATTTTTGAACATGCAGACAAATACGGCACCAAATGTTTCTCTTCTTCTGCCCTGCGTTTTGCGTCTGAGTGGAAAGGAATCGATACCGACAGCATCGTTACCCTGTATTCCGAAGGCAGCGGTCTGCTGGATGTGTATATCATCCATCAGCTGGAGCCGATCATGAGCCTGATGAAGAGCCGCGTCGAAGCGGTTATGGCGCTGAATGATTTCGATCATCCCAGCTTTGTGCTGAAATTTTCCGATGGCAGGTATGTGCACCTACATCACACCCGTGCCGACGGAACGAAGTTCCGTATCACTGTCAGCGATCGGGAAAATAAGGGTAAGCATTATGTGGTGGAATCCGATTTCTTCCGTTTGTTCGTTCAGGCAATGCTGGAATTTTTTGATACCGGTGTGGTACCGGTGCCCCATGAGCAGACCATCGATGTGATCGCCGCCCGCGCCGCTGCCATCGAAGCGGTTAAGACACCGTTCCAGTGGGTCGAGGTGTAACGGATGAGACAATTTCCCATTGGTGTCATGCTGGAATCCTTCCGGATTCCCAAATTGCAGGCACTGGATGCCGCGGTGAAGATCGGCGCAAAGGGCATCCAAATGTATGCCACTCAGGGCGAGAACGCACCGGAAAATCTGGATGCTGCTGCCCGGCGCGGGCTGCTGCGCCAGGTGAAGGATCGGGGCCTGGTGTTTTCGGCCATCTGCGGTGATTTGGGTATGGGCTTTGGAGATGCCCATAGGAATCCGGAGCTGATCGAAAAGTCCAAACGGATCATGGATTTGGCCAGGGACCTGGAGTGTAATATCGTCACGACCCACATCGGCGTGGTACCGGCGGATAGAAAGCACCCACGATATGCCGTGATGCAGGATGCCTGCGGGGAACTGAGCCGGTATGCGGATTCCTTGGATGCCCATTTTGCCATTGAAACCGGACCGGAGACCTCTGCCACATTGAAAGCATTTCTGGATGGTTTGGGATCCCGGGGTGTTGCGGTGAACATGGATCCGGCCAATCTGGTAATGGTTACGGGTGACGATCCTGTACAGGCGGTTTACCGGCTGAAGGACTATATCGTCCATACCCATGCCAAGGACGGTATTCAGTGCCGGGAAAGCGATCCGGAAGTGATCTATGGCATTAAGAATATTGAGGATGTAATTCAGGAAGGCGAGGCTTTCCGGGAACTGCCCCTGGGACAGGGCCATGTGCCGTTTCGGACCTATCTGGAAGCCCTGGAAACCGTTGGCTACACCGGTTTTCTGACCATTGAACGGGAAGTGGGGGCAGACCCGGCGGCGGATATCGCCTTGGCGGCAAATTATCTGCGGGCGCAGATGCAATAAGGCAAGCAATCAGGTGCTGCCTGGAATTGGAGGAACATGGACATGGTAAATGAAGCACTGAAAGCGGATCTGCTGAAGCTGGGCCTGAAATCGGATGATACGATTCTGATGCACAGTTCCCTGTCCTCGCTGGGATATGTGGAAGGCGGTGCCGAAACTGTCATCGATACGCTGCTGGACATTTTATGGGATGGAACCCTTCTTGTGCCAGCGCTGTCCTATGCCTACACAAGGACCAGCAAGGTTTTTTCCATAAAGGACACGAAAAGCTGCGTTGGTGCCATCAGTGAATATTTCAGGACAAGAGAAGGAACGATCCGTAGCATGCATCCGACACATTCCGTTTGCGGTGTTGGAAAGTATGCCGAGGAGATCCTGAAACAACACGCTCAAACGGATACACCTCTGGGAAGCAAGTCACCCTTTGCGTTGCTGCCTGCCTATGACGGGAAAATTTTGATGCTTGGCTGCGGCTTGCGGCCCAACACCTCCATGCACGGTGTGGAAGAACTGTCAAAACCGTGGTACTTGCTGAAAGAAGAGATGGACGAATTTCAGCTGATCGATGAAAACGGTAATGTTACCCACAAAAAGTATTATTGTCATAACTTTGCAGGAGTAGCACAGCGGTATGACCGGCTGTCGAATGTGATGGAAATTCCCTCCGGGAAAGTGCTTGACTCCACGAGCTATCTGATCCCCGCAAAAGAAATGTGGGAAACTGCGGATCAAAAAATACGGGAAAAAGAAGAGTATTTCGTGGAGCGCCGCTAGTGACGACCAAGTGTATTTGTTTGGACCAGTCCCTGCTCTCTGCTTACTATTAGAGCAGAATCAAAAAGAACGGAGAAAATCAGTATGTGCAACAAGAAAAGATACGTGCAGGTTGGCATTGGTGGGCGTGCCCGATTCTT
>JAZRCV010000008.1:0-4001 GCA_045659925.1 Faecousia sp. | reverse complement strand
GGCATCGGCCACGGTGCCGGTCACGGCGGCGGCGGCGGCCATGATGGGGCTCATGAGCAGGGTGCGGCCCGTGGGGCTGCCCTGGCGACCCTTGAAGTTGCGGTTGCTGGTGCTGGCGCAAATCTGGTCGCCCACCAGTTTGTCGGGGTTCATGGCCAGGCACATGGAGCATCCGGGCAGTCGCCATTCGAAGCCCGCATCGCGGAAAATCTGGGCAATGCCCTCTTCCTCGCACTGCACGGCAGTCATCTGGGAACCGGGTACGGCCAGAGCCTTGATGCCCGGCTTCACCTTGCGACCCTTCAGGTAGGGAGCCACGGCTCGGAAGTCGGTGATATGGCCATTGGTGCAGGAACCGATGAAGACCACATCCACGGGAAGCCCCTTGATGGGTTGGCCGGGAGTGAGCTTCATATATTCGAGGGCGGTGGTGTAAGCCTTGCGGCCTTCGTCATCGCGTGCATCCTCGGGGGCAGGGACGCTGCCGCCGATGCCGATGTTCATATCGGGAGAAATACCCCAGGTCACCGTGGGTTCGATTTCCTCGGCGGGGATGATGACCACGTCGTCATACACCGCGTCGGCATCAGAGGCAAAGCTCTTCCAGCGCTCCACAGCGGCATCCCATTCTGCGCCCTTCGGGGCATAGGGACGCCCCTTCAGGTATTCGAAGGTGGTTTCATCGGGGTTGATGTAGCCGCAGCGGGCGGCACCTTCAATGGCCAGGTTGCAGAGGGTAAGGCGGCCATCCATATCCATGGATTCAATCGCGCTGCCACCGAATTCGTAAGCATAGCCCAAGCCGCCGTTGGCGCCGAGCTTGCCGATGATGTGCAGCGCCACGTCCTTGGCGGTCACGCCCGGGCGCAGGGTGCCTTCCACGCGCACGTTGCGCACCTTGAGCGGGCTCATGGCCAGGGTCTGGGTGGCCAGCACGTCGCGCACCTGAGTGGTGCCGATACCCATGGCGATGCTGCCCACGGCGCCGTGGGTGGCAGTGTGGGAGTCGCCGCAGACAATGGTCATGCCCGGCTGGGTGATGCCCAGCTCCGGACCCACCATGTGCACAATGCCCTGGCGGCCGCTGGCGAGGTCGAAAAGACGGATGTTGTTTTCCTTGCAGTTGCGGCGAAGCTCGTTGAGCATGGCGGCAGCGCGGGGGTCGGCAAAGGGTTCGCACTGGTCATCGGTGGGGATGATGTGGTCCACCGTGGCAAAAAGTCGCTCCGGGTGCAGTACGGGCAGCCCCAGCTCGCGCAGCATGGCAAAGGCCTGCGGCGAGGTCACCTCGTGCAGGTACATGGTGGCAATGAACAGCTGCGTACGCCCATCCGGCAGTATCCCCGCCGTGTGCGCGTCCCATACTTTTTGGTATAATGTTTTACCCATAGCGTTATTTGACATGAAATTTAACACACGTGCATGCGAGCGTCAAGCTGTCATGGCGTTTTCGCGTGACATCATGACACAGGCATCATGCGCGAAAAATACAGGAGCTGAAATTTTGTCGGGGAAAATCGCTAGCCTAGGGAATGCGAAGCATCTGAGTTACATTGCCTCTTAATTAGACCTTTACAAAATGGACGAAATCTGATAACTTGCGCGCTATATGCCTTTTTTGTGTTTCTTGAAAAAAAGAGTTTTCAGTATGGGGATTAGAGAAGTTGCAATGCTGGCAACTATCTATCTGGCTTTGTCGGGGGGGCTGTTTCTTATAGGTTGGTATGAACCATATGTTTCTATTCCATTGATAATTGGCGGAGCGGTGATGATTTATCGTGCATTCAAGATAAATCAGGAATGGAAGTCTGCAGAGGAAGAAAAATGGAGTATCCGTGTTGTAGATATTGTCCAATTGATTGCTCTTTTTATATTGACCTGTCTTTGTCTGTATGGCACAGGTATGGCAGGCGGCGTTAGGACGCACCCCGATTTTGTATACTTCAGAAACGCCTGTTATCATAATCTGATTGATGCACCGTGGCCTGTTGTTTTGCCCAACGGGAAGGAGATGACGTACTATATAGCCGGCATGACGGTTCCGGCTATGTTATCGCGCCTGTTCGGCAATATGGAAGCTCGCCAGTGGTGCCTGCTTATCTGGTCTGCTATCCCCCTATTTCTGGCCTTATTACTGCTGCAAATCAGGATGAAAAAAGTATCTTGGTTGCTGGTGTTGATAGCCTTGTTTTTTTGTACTCCCTTTGATAGAGAATGTGCTGTAGAGCTGTTGAAGAGGGCTCACAATGCCATGTGTTACCACGCATTTGGAAGAGATTGGCAACTACCTGTTATGGTAGGCCGCTTTCATGCCAGCGGAATCAATGCTCCTGCTTTGCTTGCTGTTTCTGCACCTGTCCTTGTGATGTCTCTGATATTGACGACGCCTTGCCGTCAAGGTATTTTGACCCCGTTTTGGTTAGCTTTGCTTGCCGCAATTTCTCCGATTGGAGCAATTGGCGTATTCCCTCTGGCTCTCTTCGCTTATATCCGGGCATTTTTGAGGGAGGGGTGCCCTATGAGGCGCTACCTTATGATGAGCTTGTTTCCTTTGCTGTTAACATGCTGCTGGGTTATATATTTCGCAAGGTCTCAGAGTGATGTTTATGTGGGGATATGCGCGCTTAATTGGCGAAACTGGCCGGCTTTCTGGGCATACTACCTGCCTTCTCAAATCCTTTTTATAGCGTTGACCTGGCATTTGCTGAAACGATGGAAAAGCAATGTCTGGATTTTACCTATATGGCTGGTTACGAGCTTTATCCCATTTTTCTATATTGGTTCTCGAAGTGATGAGTGTTGCACGTCGGGGTTTAATGAGTTGTGGTTTAAGGGGTGTGGTGCTTATATTGTATTGTTAGCTTTTGTTGTTGTTGAGGAATGGAAAATACTGCCTATTTGGGTGAGAATTGGTTGGTTAACGTGTTCAATCTTGGGCGTTTTTACGTTGTCTGAAACTTTTGCCACTTTTGAGGGTGGGCGCACAATCAAAGATAATCTGAATGGGCATTTGTGCCATGAACTGGAGTTTTTGAATCAGAGTTGCCCTCCTGCGCTACCTCCTAAACTGCCCGGTGTGTTATTGCGGAAAAATGGCGAATCGGAACACGTGTTCCCAGGTGCTCTTTTACCTAAAGCTCCGGGATGTGATTATTCCCGACCGATGTTGCATAATTAAAAAGAACAGGCTTCATTATGAAACATGTTCTTTTTAATGAGGTGGCGACAATTCGTTACTCTCCCGTCACTTCAGCGCGCTCTTTGAGCAGCTCGTCGCAGGAAGTGTCAAACTTGGCGTGGGAGAAATCGTTGATGCTGTAGGTGCCGTCCGCGTTGGCGCGGGACGGACTGGGAGTAGATGATGTCGGCGGACAGGTCTAGCTTGCGCAGCATGCCAAAGGCCTGCGGTGAGGTCTTCTCGTGCAGGTGTACAAGGTTGCATCAAGTAGTCAAGACACGCAGAATGCCCGCTATGACACGCACAAAAAATGCCCGCGCAGGCAGGGTGCTGCGCGGGAGTGCAAAAAATGGGCTGTTTTCTGAAAATCAGCTGATGAAATCAACGCCTTGGGCGTCTTTGGTTACCGTGCAGATTTCCACTAGGTTCCAGATGAATACAACCGGACCAAGGAATCCGAAAGAAATGAGAGTCATCAGCAGCTGGGCAATCCCCTTACCTGTGTAACCGGCAAAGAAATTGTGTATGCCGAGTGTGCCAAGGAGGATGGCAAGCAGAATGTAGGCGAGGCGGGACTTAGGCATATGCGTGTGCGTAGTTGAGTTTGGAGGGTAAAAGTAAAAATCCCGCCCCGGGGAGTTTCCGGGGCGGGATGTGAAGCGGGATTTACTCGCCCAGCACTTCAGCGCGCTCCTCGAGCAGCTCGGCGCAGGAAGCGTCGATCTTGGCGCGGGAGAACTCGTCGATGGGCAGACCCTCAACGATGCTGTAGGTGCCGTCCGCATTGGTGCGGGTGGGCTGGGAGCAGATGATGCCGGCGGGC
>JAZRCV010000007.1:0-3869 GCA_045659925.1 Faecousia sp. | reverse complement strand
AGCCAGCTTCATATCCGTAAAGCTGCAGTGGTTCATCAGGATCAGGCAGGGCTGCTTCCCTACCAGCTCCATGCGCTCCGTGGTATAGGTGAATTTCGTTTTCAGCAGTGTGGGCATGGAAGCAATCCGAACCACCGTCGCCAAAAACCGACTCGGCATTCGGGGATTGCGGTGCTGTAGCCTCGGCAGCTTCAATACCTCTTCATAGGGCAAATTCCGGGTGTTGATCTTCATGTTGTCACATCCTGTCAGATTTGTCCCCTAAAGTTTATCATGAAATGAGGAAAAAGGCAAATAGCAGATTAAGGGAGATCACAAGTAAACCAACTAATAAAAGGTAAAATCATTGCAATAAAAATCCCCAACCCGGGTGGGTTGGGGATTAAAATATTGCGATAGATTAGCCCTTCAGGGATTCTTCAACAGCAACTGCAACTGCGACGGTCATGCCAACCATAGGGTTGTTGCCTGCGCCGAGGAAGCCCATCATTTCTACGTGAGCGGGAACGGAGGAAGAACCTGCGAACTGAGCGTCACTGTGCATACGGCCCATGGTATCGGTCATGCCGTAGGAAGCGGGGCCTGCTGCCATGTTGTCGGGATGCAGGGTACGGCCGGTGCCGCCGCCGGATGCAACGGAGAAGTACTTCTTGTTCTGCTCGATGCATTCCTTCTTGTAGGTGCCTGCAACGGGATGCTGGAAGCGGGTGGGGTTGGTGGAGTTGCCGGTGATGGAAACGTCGACACCTTCTGCGTGCATGATGGCAACGCCTTCACGGACGTCGTCAGCACCGTAGCAGCGAACGTTGGCACGCTCAGTGGTGGAGTAGGGGATTTCCTTGACAACCTTCAGTTCGCCGGTGAAGTAGTCGAACTGGGTCTGAACATAGGTGAAGCCGTTGATACGGGAGATGATCTGTGCAGCGTCCTTGCCCAGACCGTTGAGGATAACGCGCAGGGGCTCCTTGCGGGCCTTGTTGGCGTTGCGGACGATGCCGATAGCGCCTTCAGCGGCTGCGAAGGATTCGTGACCAGCCAGGAATGCGAAGCACTTGGTGTCGTCACGGAGGAGCATAGCGCCCAGACGGCCATGGCCGATGCCGACCTTGCGGTCTTCGGCGACGGAACCGACGATGCAGAATGCCTGCAGGCCCAGGCCAATGGCCTCGGCAGCGTCAGCAGCGTTGGTAACGCCGGACTTGATGGCGATGGCAGCGCCTACACAGTAGGCCCAGCATACGTTCTCAAAGCAGATGGGCTGGATGCTCTTTGCGATTTCGTAGGGATCAAAGCCCTTTTCCTTGCAGATCTCACGAGCCTCTTCCACAGAAGCGATGCCGTACTGTGCGAGAACGCCGTTGATCTTATCAATTCTTCTTTCGTAGCTTTCAAACAGTGCCATAGTCAGATCCTCCTTATTCGTGACGCGGGTCAATGTACTTGGCAGCGCTGTCGAACTGGCCGTAGTGGCCCTTTGCCTTCTCCAGTGCTTCGGCAGCATCGATGCCCTTCTTGATGAAGTCCATCATCTTGCCGAGGTTGACGAATTCGTAGCCGATGATCTCGTCAGCGTCGTTCAGAGCAACGCGGGTGACATAGCCTTCGGCCATTTCCAGATAGCGGGGACCCTTGACCTTGGTGGCAAACATGGTGCCAACCTGGCTGCGCAGGCCCTTGCCCAGGTCTTCCAGAGAAGCGCCGACGGACAGACCGCCTTCGGAGAAAGCGCTCTGGGTGCGGCCGTAAACGATCTGCAGGAACAGCTCGCGCATGGCAGTGTTGATGGCGTCGCAAACCAGGTCGGTGTTCAGAGCTTCGAGAAGCGTCTTACCGATGAGGATTTCGGAAGCCATAGCTGCGGAATGGGTCATGCCGGAGCAGCCGAGAGTCTCAACCAGAGCCTCTTCGATGATGCCGTCCTTCACGTTCAGGGTCAGCTTGCAAGCGCCCTGCTGAGGAGCACACCAGCCTACACCGTGGGTGAAGCCGGAAATGTCGCTAATCTGCTTTGCCTGTACCCACTTGCCCTCTTCGGGAATGGGAGCCGGGCCGTGATATGCGCCTTTGGCAACGGGGCACATATGCTGTACTTCAGTCGTATAAATCATGGCAAAAATCCTTTCAATATAGTATTCGCCTGAAATCAGGCGAAAGACCGGGCAGAAAAGGTGCTGCCCAATTTTCCAGTCATATTATATCGAATGAAATTAGACTTGTCAATGCAGCAAGCAAGAAAAGCATGCGAAAAAATACGGTAAAACTCACCGAATTTTGATGAATTTTACCGTATCATAAGTTTTTGTCATTCAGCTCTCTGATAAACAAAGGCATTGGGCAGGGTTCTGCCCTCAGGAAGTGCCTCATTGGAGCACTGGATCACATATTCACCGTCATACCACATGATGGCAGAGGTGCCGCCGTCCAGATTCATGGCCTGCATGCAGTCATATTCTGCAAGGATGCCAGCGCATTCCACAACGCCGGTGCCCAGAGAATGAACAAGGCGACCTTCGATGACCAGCATCATAATGTCATGGTTGATATTCTGGCCGATGATGGCGCGGGGATTGATGGCATTCCAGCCGCAGTTTTCGTCGACAATGATCTCACCGTCAACGATCAGAGCGGGGGTAAATTCCACCGCATCGGTGGTTTCATCGGAAACGTCGGCCTGAGAGTCTGTGATATAGAACAGATTGTCCTCATGCAGCTCGATGCGCTTGTTGCCCCAGCCCATATGGCCGTTGCCGTATACCTTGCCGTCGCACATGGCATATCCGGCCAGATTACCGCCGTTGCCAGCACCGCCGTCATCAATAAAGCCGCTGGCGGTCATGGCAAGAATACCATTGTGGCCTTCTGCAATATCACCGGCATGGGCGCCGTAGGAACCGAGAGAATCAGCGGCAAAAACGCTAAGTCTGGAAGAATCCTTGGCAAGGGCCAGAACACCGCGATAACCGCTGCCTCTGACGCGGATGAGCAGAACGCCGTTCTGGGTATCCACAGCCAGAACCTGATCGCCCTGCAGCGTATAAATGTCGGTGCCCTCGTCATCAAGACCGGCTTCGTTGATATAAATCTTATCCCAACCATAGGCGGTGACAGAAGGATTCTTCTTCACATAAGCTTCCATGGAATCCCGATCGATCTCACTAAACAGCTCATAAAACGCCGCTTGATCAGGGGGAAGCGGCACATCTTCCTGCTTGGATTCAAGATTCTCAAACTGATTCTTCAGGGCACTTTCCTTCTCGCCCTTATTCCAACTGGAATTGACACCAACCTGGGCTGCTCTGGCTTCATCCACCTGCTCCGTTACGGCTTCTACCACTGCAGGGGGAATAAAATAAGTAGCCAGCCAATGGTGAGACATGGTGGACATCGCCGTCTCAATCCAAATGGTGCGATATTTTGCGATAAAGGAAATATTAGAAAAAATTGCAGTGCAATAAATTGCCTCAAGAACAACAATCACAAGAAGAATGCTGATCACACGATCCAGCGCAGTTCTTTTTTCTTTTTTCTTCGGTTCCCTACTTTTGCCGCCCTTTGAAAGACGGGCATTACGGGAGTTGCCAAATAGCTTGATACTCACAGAGAATGTAACCTCCTCACAGTATGGCGCGTAAGCGATATCCAATGTATATTAACATAACATCAGAGGAAAAGCAAACAATAAATTGTGAAATTTCCGAAAAATTCACACAGACTTACGCAAAACTACGGCGCTTACTCTGCAGAACGGATATCCAGCTCCATTTTCTGAATACTGCTGCGTGTTGCGTTCAACTGAACACGGATATCCCCCATGGCTGCCTGCAGTACAGCGATATCAGAGGAAATCATGGCGCTCACATCCGTCAGAT
>JAZRCV010000006.1:0-15719 GCA_045659925.1 Faecousia sp. | reverse complement strand
GCTTATTGCCGCAGATGGCATCAATGTCCGGATTTCGGCTGGCCATGGGAATGCGGGCATCCACAAGCTCACAGACAGCGTCTACCAGCTTGAGATCCGCTTCCATCATGCGCCGGGTTTTGGTCATGTGGCCCGGATACCACTGAATCGTCATTTCTCCCATCAGTCAATCACCCCAAGACGGCCAAAGTCCAAAGAATCGTTCTCATTCTCCCGGCCCGGCCAGAACACCATCAGTGCTTTTCCCATAATATAGCGCTCATCAAAGATGCCGATATCCGGATAACGGCTGTCGGCAGAATGATTGCGGTTATCACCCATAACAAACACGCAGTCCTCCGGCACTGTGACCGGGAAGGAAATGGTTGCGTACTGAGGGTACTCCATAGCCTCGTTGATATAGGCTTCTTCCAGCGCCTTGCCATCCACATACACTGTGCCAATACCTGCTGCATCGTAGCGGATGTCCACTTCCTGGCCTTCCACTGCGATCACCCGCTTGACGATGGCTTCGCCACCGGAATAAGTGGGCACACTGGCTACCACCACATCTCCCGCCTTGGGCTCTGTATAGAAGGTGTTGCTCAAAAGGGCGAGACGGTCGCCATCCAGCAGGGTGGGAGTCATGGACGGACCCTGCACACTGACCATGCGCATAAAAAACACAAACACCAGTGTAACCACCGCAATAATATAAAGCGCATCGTGTACCATCTCGTAAATCATTTCCTGGATACTAACCGGTTCCGCTTTCTTTTCCTGGGGTACATCTGCTGCCTGTTGAGAATCGACAAGCTTGTCTTCTTTCATGATATTGCTCCTTTCCGGTAGCTCTTCTGCGTATTATACACGAAAAAGCCCCTGTTGAAAAGCATTTTATACCAGATAGGAAATAAAAAGAGACAGCGCACCGCTGCCTCTTTTTACTCTTTGGATGCAGAAAAGAATTAAACTCTTTCCTTGACCTTGGCAGCCTTGCCAAGACGGTCGCGCAGGTAGTACAGCTTCGCACGGCGAACCTTACCACGGCGAACGGTTTCAACCTTAACGATGGACGGGGAGTGAACAGGGAAAACCTTTTCACAGCCGACGCCATAGCTCAGGCGACGCACGGTGATGCTCTCTTCAATGCCGCCATGCTTGCGGGCAATGATGGTGCCTTCGAACACCTGAACTCTTTCACGAGCGCCTTCCTTAATCTTTACATGAACACGAACAGTGTCGCCCACGTTCATTTCGGGCAGTTCTTCCTTCATGTAGTTGCTGGTCAGAGCTTTCAGCAGATCCATAATATTGTCCTCCTAATTTATTTAGCGTTCATATCGCAGGGAATGCCGCTGTACCCTCGGGTACCGGCTGCGACAGAGGACCACCAGATTTCACAGACCAGTGTATTATACCACCGCGCTCCGACAAAAGCAAGTAAAATTTTAACTATTTTTTCAGAAATCCGCCTGCTGATTTTTTGCTGCCTGCACCACATTGCGAAGCAATATCGCCGTGGTCACAGCGCCCACACCGCCGGGTACGGGGGTAACGGCAGCAGCCGCTTCCGCCTCATCAAAGCGGACATCACCCACATAGCGGCCAAGGCTCTCGCTCCAGTTGACGCCCACATCCAGCACCACAGCGCCGGGTGCGATGTGCTCAGCACCAATCATACCCTCGCAGCCTGCAGCAGCAACCAGAATCTCCGCCTGCTTTGTCATGGCGCTCAGATCCTTCGTACCAGTGTGGCAGACGGTGACGGTGGCGTTCTTATGAAGCAGCAGCATGGAAAGGGGTCTGCCCACCACGGGGCTGCGTCCCACCACCACTGCATGCTTTCCGGCGGGGTCAATGTCATAATAGCGCAGGATCTCCATGCAGGCACTGGGGGTGCAGGGGGCAAAGCCCAAAGGCTTTCTCAGGAAGACGCCGGCGGCAGAGCCGTCCGTCATGCCGTCCACATCCTTGCGGGGATCCAGGGCTGCAATGATCTTTGTCTCAAAGGGGCGAAGGGCCTTGGGCAGGGGACGGAACAGCAGTACGCCATGTACGCTGTCATCCTCGCTCAGTTCTGCCAGAACAGCTGCCAGAGCTTCGGCATCGGTGTCCACCGGAAGTACCCGGTTCACCACCTGAACGCCCACGGTACCCGCCCGGTTCATGATGCCCTTTTCATAGGCAAGGTCAGAGGGATCTTCTCCCAGCCGCACCACACAAAGGGTCGGCTGGAGACCGTTTGCCTTCATTTTTTCGGTTTCTTCCCGAAGTGCCTCACAAAGGGCAGCTGCCACGGGCTTTCCAGATAAAATCTGTGCCATTTTTACCTCACAGCGCAGCGCGAACCTGTGCAAAAATCGCATCTGCCTTCTCGCAGGCAGCAAGGTACGCATTCGCTTTTTCATTCAGTTCTCCGGCAGCAGTGCGGTCACGCAGCGCACCGGTATTGATAAACACATTCAGGCTTGCCGCCTGCAGTGCTGCCTTACACAGCACCGCACCGCAGCCCGCATCGGACACCGCCAGACGGGAGCCTTTTTCCGCAAACACCTCGATTACATCGATGGCTTCTGCGCAAAGGCGCATGATCTCCAGAGGTGCGCCGCAGGCATTCAAAGTCGCCTGCTCCAAAACCTCGGCCCGCTTAGGGTCATCCTTGGGGATGGCATAGGCCGCTGCCAGCGGAGCAAAGCAATCCGCATCCGCCTTCACCTGATGGAGAAGGGAAGCCTGCAGCTCGTCGCACCGGGCCATCATGGCCCGAAGCTCCGGCTCTACGGCTGCATATTTTTTCTTTCCGACGCTCAAAGCGCCCACCATGTTGCCCAGCGCAGTGCCCACAGCACCGGCCAGGGCTGCTGCGCCGCCGCCACCGGGGGTAGGGGCAGAGGATGCCAGCGCCGCCACAAATTCACGGCAGGAACGATCCATTTGTTCCATGATAGAAATTTTTTAGAACAGGCCGGAGATCTTGCCAGTCTCGTCCACATCAATGCGCTCTGCAGCGGGAGACTTGGGAAGGCCGGGCATGGTCATAATCTCACCGGTGAGGGCTACCAGGAAGCCTGCACCCGCGCTGACCTTGACATTGCGCACCGTGACGGTGAAGCCGGTGGGTGCGCCCAGTCGGGTGGGATCATCGGACAGGGAATACTGGGTCTTTGCCATGCAGATGGGCAGCTTATCGAAGCCAAGCTCGGTGAGCTGACGGATCTGCTTCTGGGCCTGCACGGTGAAGCTGACGCCGTCGCCGCCGTAGACCTTCTGCACGATGGCAGTAATCTTATCTTCAATGCTGTCTTCCAGCTCATAGGCAAAGGTAAAGTCGTTGGGCTGCTCGCACAGGCGAACCACTTCTTCTGCCATGGCAATGCCGCCTTCGCCGCCCTTGGCCCAGACTTCGCTCAGCACCACGTTGACGCCCAGTGCGCGGCACTTTTCCTGAATGAGGGCCAGTTCTGCCTCGGTATCCTGGGGGAAGCGGTTAACTGCCACCACGCAGGGCAGGCGGTAAACCTTGGTGACATTCTCCACATGCTTGAGGAGGTTGGGAAGACCCTTTTCCAGAGCTTCCAGATTTTCTTCGCCGGTCTGGGTCTTGGGAACGCCGCCGTTGTACTTCAGGGCTCTGGCGGTTGCCACCAGCACCACGCAGTCGGGCTTGAGGTTTGCCATACGGCACTTGATGTCCAGGAACTTTTCTGCGCCAAGGTCTGCACCGAAGCCAGCCTCAGTGACACAGTAATCTGCCAGACGGCGGGCCACACGGGTGGCGGTCACGGAGTTGCAGCCGTGGGCAATGTTGGCAAAGGGACCGCCGTGAACAAAGGCGGGAGTATGCTCCAGAGTCTGCACCAGATTGGGCTTCAGGGCATCGCGCAGCAGGGCTGCCATAGCACCCTGGGCCTTCAGGTCGCCTGCAGTGACAGGCTTGTCATCATAAGTATAACCCACAATGATGCGGGCAAGTCTTGCCTTGAGGTCGGTGATATCGGAGGCCAGGCACAGCACTGCCATGATTTCGGAAGCTACGGTGATATCGTAGCCGTCTTCACGGGGCACGCCGTTGACCTTGCCGCCCAGGCCGTCCACCACGAAGCGAAGCTGGCGGTCATTCATATCCACGCAGCGGCGCCAGGTGATCTTGCGGGGGTCGATGTTCAGGGAATTGCCCTGATAGATATGGTTATCCAGCATGGCAGCCAGCAGATTGTTGGCTGCACCAATGGCGTGGAAGTCGCCGGTGAAGTGCAGGTTGATACCCTCCATGGGCACAACCTGGGCATAGCCGCCGCCGGCAGCGCCGCCCTTGATGCCGAACACGGGGCCAAGGGAGGGTTCACGCAGAGCCACCATGACATTCTTGCCGATGCGGCGCAGGCCGTCTGCCAGGCCGATGGTGGTAGTGGTCTTACCCTCACCTGCAGGGGTGGGGTTGATGGCGGTGACAAGGATCAGCTTGCCGTCGGCTCGCTTGGAATCCTCGAGGATCTTGGGGTCGACCTTTGCCTTCCAGGAGCCGTACTGCTCCAGATAGTCACTGTCGATTCCTGCACGCTGTGCAATGGTGGTGATGGGTTCCATCTTCGTGGACTGAACGATTTCAATGTCAGATAAATATGCCATAATCAACACTCCTGATCCCGATGCTTCCGCACCGTAAAAAATTTGGGCAATTATATTATGACGGATAAAGCATCGTGCCGTCAAGCCTTTTTCAGCATAAAAGAATGACAAGAAAACGAAAGATTTTTGTATTATTTTGCCATAAAAATCAGCGGCAGAGAACCGCTGATCGCTTCCCTGCCGCCGTGTAATATTTTTTCAGTGCTCTCAATCTTCCCGGATGGGAACGATCGAATCCGCCTTTTTGTAGATATGCTTTTCCGGAACAATACCGCGAACGCTGTTGAGGGGGTAGATTCTGCAGTTTCTTCCAATGATGGTGCCGGGATTAAGAACGCAGCCGCAGCCGACTTCCACACCGTCCCCCACCATGGCGCCGAATTTCCGCAGACCGGTTTCCAGCTTTTCTCCATTCAAAGAGAGTACAATGGGTTTCTTGTCGCTTTTCAGGTTGGAAATGATGGAACCGGCGCCAAGATGTGCGCCCTTGCCCAGCACTGCATCGCCCACATAATTATAATGAGGCACCTGAACACAGTCAAACAAAACGCAGTTCTTCAGCTCAGTGGAATTGCCCACAACGCACTTGCTTCCGATCAGCACATTGCCGCGGATATAGGCGCAATGCCGGATCTCCGTGCCTGCGCCGATGATGCACGGGCCCTGAATGCTGGCAGTAGGAGCAATGGTGACATCCTCCCCTACCCACACCTGGGGTGCAATCTCGCGATAACCCTGGGCTTTCAGTTCTTCACCCAGAGAAGGCAGAATCTGCTTTAATTGGGGCAGAATCTCCCAGGGGAACTCACATTCCCGGAGCTTCTGGCCAAGCACAGAAGCCTGCAGATCAAGGAGCTTCGCCACTTTCAGTTCATTGATATCCATCAGCATCCTCCATGCCGCTCCTTCAGCAGCTGTGCCATTTCCTTTGCCAGCTCATTGCAGCGGTTTTCGTCTTCGGCTTCCACCATGACACGGATATAGGGTTCTGTGCCGCTGGGACGCAGCAGAAGTCTGCCGTCATCTCCCAGCTTCTGGGAGATTTCCTGCTCCAGCTTCTTTACCTCGGGATCATTCATTGCCGTGTTCTTATTCTTTACAGCAACATTGATCAGAATCTGGGGATAAATCACCACAGGGGCAGCCAGCTTACCAAGGGTGGTCTTGCGGTCGAGAATTTCTCCCATCAGCATCAGCGCAGTGAGAACGCCGTCACCGGTGGTGGCATATTTCTGCAGAATGATATGGCCGGACTGTTCGCCGCCCAGGGCATAGCCGTCCTGCAGCATGGCTTCATAGACATATCGGTCGCCTACCCGGGTCTGCACCGTGTCGATATCGGCCTTCTTCAGAGCCTTGAACAGGCCCTTGTTGGACATGACGGTGGTAACCAAGGTGTTATTCTTGAGCATATTCTTGCGCTTCATGCGATTGGCAAGAACATAGAGGATGTGATCACCGGAAATGATCTCACCGTTTTCATCCACGGCGATGCAGCGGTCCGCGTCGCCATCAAAGGCAAAGCCCACATCCAGTTTCTTTTCCCGGACCAGCTTCTGAAGGCCTTCAATGTGGGTGGAACCTGCATTCATATTGATGTTCATTCCGTCGGGCTGGGCATTGATGACATAGGTGCGGGCACCAAGCGCCTCAAAAATTGCCGGGGCGATCATCCAGGAAGCACCGTTGGCACAGTCCAGACCCACCCGCATGGACTTGAAGGAATGGGTAACAATGGAGATGAGATAGCCCATATAGCGGTTTCTGCCGGAAACATGGTCATAAATTGCACCCACCCGCTCTCTGTGTGCCAGGGGCAGATCAGAAGCGCCGGGCAGCAGCCGATCCATGTCACCATCCAGATAGGCCTCTACCAGAGACAGGGGCTCGTCGCCCAGTTTTTCGCCAAAGCGATTGATCAGCTTGATGCCATTGTCCTGATAGGCATTGTGGGATGCGGAGATCATAACACCGCAGTCAAATTCGTCATGCTTGGTAACATAGGAAACGCTGGGGGTGGTGGTTACATGGAGCATATAGACATCGCCGCCGGAAGCGGTAATGCCTGCTGCAATGGCATACTCCAGCATGTAGCTGGAGCGGCGGGTATCCTTGCCAATGACAAAGCGGGGACGATAGTTCCGGTCATAGCAGCCGGAAGCGGGAGACGCATAATACCAGCCCAGAAAACGGCCAACCTTATAGGCCTGTTCTGCTGTCAGATCCAGATTGGCCTCACCACGGAAGCCGTCTGTTCCAAAGTAATGTCCGTTGCCGGAATAGCCTGTGCGCTTTTCAGGTGCGTCTTCCAGCACGATCTCCTGACGGAGCAGTTCATCGGTGCTGATATGAAACAGATCGCACAGCAACACCATTTTATCCACACGAGGGTATGCCTGATCCATTTCCCATTTGGAAACGGTTTGTCTGGAAACAGACAGCTTTTCTGCCAAATCCTCCTGAGAAAGACCATCACGGTTTCTCAACCAGGTAATTTTTTCACCAATCGTCATAGTGTACCTCCTGTACAATAATACTGGCTAAATATCATAACATCGCAGTTTGTACTATTATACGATGACCACTTACTTACTACAACCAACTTTTCTTGGAATCGCCCGCAACTATAAGTTGCGGATTTTTTGATAAAATACCGCAAATTCCGCGATTTTTCCGCAACCAATTTTGTCATATTTTTTCCGCTGCACCGCATAATAAAGGTGAATCACCATAGAAAGCAGGAAACACTATGTCACAAACCAAAAAACGGCAGTCTTTCCATTTTTCATCGCCCCCAGTGGTGGAAAGCCACGCCTGCGTTGTGGGAAAAAAGGAAAGCGAAGGCCCTCTCATTGACTATTTTGACGAAACCAGTCAGGACACCTACTTTGGAGAATCCACCTGGGAAAAAGCCGAAAGTAAAATGCAGCAGCTCACCCTGCAAACCGCACTGAAAAAGGCAAACCTTACAAATAAAGATATCTCCATGGCCTTTTCCGGAGATCTTCTGAACCAGTGTATCGGCTCCTCCTTCAGCCTGCGGGATACCGGCATCCCCACCTTTGGGCTGTACGGAGCCTGCTCCACCATGGCAGAGAGCCTTCTTCTGGCATCCATGAGCGTGGCAGGCGGGTTTTCCCGGCGCAGCCTTGCTATGACCTCCTCCCATTTTGCCTCCTCTGAGCGGCAGTATCGCTTCCCCCTGGGCTATGGCGGGCAGCGTCCGCCCACAGCCCAGTGGACTGTCACGGGTGCGGGCTGTGCAATCTTAGGCTGCGGTGAGGGAGAGATCTATGTGCGGGGCGGAACCGTGGGGCATATCGTGGACTTTGGCATCACAGACGCCAACAACATGGGCGCTGCCATGGCCCCTGCCGCCATTTCCACCCTGCAGGCACATTTTAAAGAATTTGGCAAAACCGCAGCGGATTATGACCGCATTGTCACCGGCGATCTTGGCACGATCGGACGAAAAATTGTGCAGGAGCAGATGGAAAAGGATGGATTCCCCCTGGAAAGCTGCTACAGCGACTGCGGCGAACTGATCTTCGACTGCAGCCGTCAGGATGTACACGCAGGTGGCTCCGGCTGCGGCTGCAGCGCGGTGGTGCTGTGCGGCTATCTGCTGCGGCTAATGAAAGAACAAAAAATCAACGATCTTTTGTTTTGCGGCACCGGGGCGCTGCTCTCCCCTGTTTCCACAAATCAGGGAGAATCCGTGCCCGGCGTTTGCCACGCGGTGTGGCTCAGTACGAAAAAGGAGTAAACTATGGATTATTTCAAGGCTTTTTTGCTGGGTGGCATTTTGTGTGCCATCGGTCAGATCCTCATTGACAAAACCAAGCTGACCCCGGCAAGGATTCTGGTGGCCTATGTGGTGGGCGGCGTGATCCTGAGCGCCGTGGGTGTATATGAGCCGCTGGCAGAGTGGGGCGGTGCGGGTGCCACCGTTCCTCTGACCGGCTTCGGGCATCTGTTGGCCAAGGGCGTAAAGCAGGCGGTAGAGGTCAAGGGGCTTCTTGGCGCACTCACCGGCGGCTTCAAAGCAGCTGCCGGGGGAATTGCTTCCGCCGTCTTCTTTGGCCTGCTGGCCGCAGTCATTTTCCGTCCCCGGGACAAATCCTGAATGATACGGCAACAGGTGGGCATACTAAGCCTGCGGTAAGCCGCAAATACTTTTTTAGAGGAGTATATACCATGGAAAATCGTAACCAGAACAATCAGAACAACCAGAACAGCAATCAGAACAACAACCAGAACAACAGCAACAACAGCAACAGCAGCAACCAGAACAACAGCCAGAACCGCAACCAGAAGTAATTTCTCTCAGACGCAAAATGCCTGCTGTGATCAGAAGATCACAGCAGGCATTCATCATTCTTTCTTATTCATAAAAGCTCTGCATGGCCTTGAGGGTCCGTTCCAGCAGCTCATCGATGGTCCAGCCAAGCTGATCGGCACCCCGCTGGATCACATCCCGGCTGCAGCCAGCGGCAAACTTCTTATCCTTATATTTTTTCTTCAGGCTTTTCAGCTCCATGTCCTGCACGCTCTTGCTGGGACGCATCAGGGCAGCTGCGCCAATGAGGCCGGTGAGTTCATCCGTGGCAAAGAGGATCTTCTCCATCTCATGCTCCGGGGCCACATCCACACGCAGGCCATAGCCGTGGCTCACCACTGCGCGGATGGTGCGCGCGTCCACCCCGGCTTCCTCCAACAGCTCGCAGCATTTTACACAGTGCTGCTCCGGCCACTGCTCAAAATCAATATCGTGGAGCAGGCCTACATTGGCCCAGAAATCCGCCTCATCGCCGTAGCCCAGTTCCCCGGCGAAATAGCGCATCACGCCCTCCACCGTTTCTGCATGCTTCAGATGAAACGCTTCCTGATTGTACTTTGTCAGAAGCTCCCATGCTGCTTGTCTTGTCATGCCGCTTCCTCCCATCATCCGATGATCTCACCCTTTGCATTGAACAGGGGCAGCTTCTCGAGATAAATGATATCCTCCCGGTTCTGGGCGTCGCCCTCTGCCAGAATGGCCATGCGTCCGGCGATCTCGCCGCCGGCCTTTTCCACCAGCGCCTCAATGGCCAGGAGTGATTCACCGGTGGAGATCACATCGTCCACGATCAGGATCTTTTTGCCTCGGATCAGCTCTGCATCGGCGCTGTCCAGATAAAGATGCTGCTCCTTTTCCGTGGAGATGGAGTGGACGGTGGACTCAAACACACCGGTCATATAGAGCTTCACTCCCTTACGGGCAAGGAAATACTTCTGATTGCCGGCCTGTCGGGCCATCTCATGGATCAGGGGGATGCCCTTGGCCTCTGCGGTGATCATATAGTCATACTCCGGCGCCCGCTTCAGAAGCTCTGCCGCTGCTGCAACCGTCAGCTCCGGGTCACCAAAAATAACAAAAGCGCCAATATAAAGGGAATCATTGATGGGGCACAGGGGCAGATTTCGTTCCAGGCCCGCAATTTTCATGGTGTAGTGCACGGATCCATTCTCCTTTTCTTTGTTTTTTTCATTATAGCCTTTTAAATAAGGAAAGTCAACGAATCTCGCCCCATTTTCCTAAGTTCCCCCACATCTTTCCATATGCTTTTCCCCTTCTCCGGGGCAAACTAAGAAAAATTTCCACCGGCAAGGAGGCGCACCATGAACCACGATACACAAATGCTGCAGGGCATCTGCCAAAGCATCCAGATGGGGCAAAACCGCATCCATGCCGCCATCCAAAAAACCCGAGGCCCTGCTCTGCAGCAGGCACTTTCCTCCCAGCTTTGGGAATATGCCGCCATCCACCGTCAGGCGCAGAGGCTTTTGAAAGACCGCGGCCAAAAGGCCAAAAGAATTCCAAAGCTCCTTTTGGCCGTTTCCCGGATGGAAACGGGAAGAAAAATCCCGGGAGAGGACTGCGCCATCGCCCAGTGGATGATCGAGGATCATTCCCGAATGCTCCTGCAAAACCATGGCAAACACCCCCTGGATCCCAAGGTTTCCACTCTTTCCAACCGCCTGCTGCAAACAGCCCAGGAAAACATCGCACAGATGACCCCTTTCCTGGCCGATCCGCCCCCTCAAAAAAAGCCCCCACATCCGGCCTGAGTGCTGGCAGGACATGAAGGCTTTTTTGCAACCTCATGATTCTACTGTGATTTTAATATTTCCCGTATCGGTATCGATTTCGCATCTGCCGCCGGTCTGTGTCTTGGGAACATTGATTGTTCCCGTATCCGTCTGAGCGATAAACACCTTATCGGTCAGCAAACTGCCCTTCACATGGCCGGTATCCGTTTGCACGAAAATCTCCCCGGCATCCGAGCGATCAAAGCTGATATCGCCTGTACTTCTCTTGATGGAAAGCTTTTCTGCAGCAACCACATTGCTTAATGATATGTTTCCGGTACTTCCGCTTGATGTGAGATTCCTGCACGAAAGATCTGTCAGATTCGTTTTTCCGGTGGAAACATGAAGATTCATGTCGCCTTCACAAATGACATTGGAAACGGTAATTCCACCCGTTGAAGCAGAAAGATCCAGTGCCCCGGCAAATGCATGTTCAAGGCGAATTTTTCCGGTGCTTGTTTGAATTTTAATCCTCTCTGAAGCGGAGGCGAAAAAGTTGACATCGCCCGTGCTTAACGAGAGATCCGCATTTTCAAATTGAAAATCCCGGGGCATTTCAATATCCCCGGTGCTTTCTTTGATGAAAAGTGTGGTATACTCCGTTCTCGGAAGATAAACGGTTACTTTCGGCGTTCCAAACCGGATGCCGATATACTCATACCATTTTCTTGCGTCCACAGTCTCAATGACAAGGGTACCATCTTTTACCGTAACGCAATGGGTTACACCTTTTTGCTCATAGCACTCCACCGTACATTTCGTATCTTCAGAGCGGACAAAAGTCATATCGGCAGTATCGGTATTTACTGAGATTGCATGGAAATCTTCTCTGATTTCATGGTGTTTTGTTTCGTAATTACCGGTTGATAATTTTGTAAAATCCCATCCAAACACCGTCATCACACTTCCAAACATGATACATCCAGCCAAAATAAGGAAAGCCGCAACAGCAAACCATATCATCGTAGTCTTTCTCATTTTGCTTCCTCCCTGATGACAAACCGATAGATGGACAGGATCTCTTTCCACTCATCTTTGAAATCTTCGATCCGCTTTCGTCCCACATCGGTGATGTGATAATATTTCCGAAGTCTGCCGCCATGCTCTGCGGTTCGCACCGTCAGCATATGCGCCATTTCCAGCCGCTTCAAAATGGTATATAGGGTGGATTCAGAAAGGGTAATGTACGGCTTCATATCTTTTATGATCTTGTAGCCGTAGGAATCTTCACTCTTGATTGCTGCCAATACGCACACATCCAGGAGTCCTCGTTTCAACTGAATATCCATACCATACCTCCCCTCACGCAATACATCGTATCACGAAGTATCTTACCTGTCAACAGATCACCAAAAAAGGCGCAAAACTCCACCGTTTCGTCAATATAGTATTGACTTTGTGTTTTTAAGATGTTATCATGACCTTAGCTATACAACTGACGGATTCAGTGGAATTGACCACGGGGAGTATAGCAGTAGAGCCGACCGTCTGGGCAAAAGAAGCCTGGGCGTGCGGCGTTTTTCTTTTTTGCGCCGCTGCCGGGCAGTCAGAAAGGAACGGAACTATGAAAACCATCAAAACAACCACCCGCAATTGGCGCGACAACAAATGGATGTGCGCCGCGATCCCCGCACTGCTCCTCCACTGCAGCATCGGCACGGTCTACTGTTGGTCCATCTTCAGTCAGGAGATCGCAGACTACATCGGCTTCTCCAAGGCTGCCACAGAATGGGCTTTCAGCTTTGCCATTTTCTTCCTGGGCATGTCTGCAGCATTCCTCGGCAACATCGTGGAAAAAGACATCCGCAAATCCTCTTTGATCTCCACCATCACCTTCGCCATCGGCATGGCCGGTACCGGCTTCTTCATTTACTACGGCGGCCTGCACAAAGGCAGCGTCATGGCGCTGATCGGCATCTATCTTAGCTATGGCTTCATCATGGGCATCGGTCTGGGCACCGGATATCTTTCCCCTGTCAAGACGCTGATGCTGTGGTTCAGCAAGCAGAAGGGCTTGGCCACCGGACTCGCTGTGGCCGGTTTCGGCGCTGCAAAGGCCATTGCCAGCCCCATCATGCAGTCCCTGCTGGAAAATCTGGGCGTGGGCGGCATCTATAAGATGTTCTACATTTTGGCTGCCGTATATTTCGTCATGATGTTCCTGGGACATCTGCTGCTGAAAAAGCCCGCCGACTGGCACGAGCCCCAGAAGAAGGAAAAGGGTCAGGGCATCATCGCTGTCATCAAGAGCAGACCCATCTGGAACTATGTGGGCATCTGGCTCATGTTCTATATCAACATCACCTGCGGTCTGGCCCTGTTGTCTCAGGAAAAGGCCATCGTTAAGTGCATTGGACTTGCTTCCGCTGTAGCTCTGGTATCCACCCTGTCTGCCATTTTCAATGCAGGCGGCCGCCTGTTCTTCTCCGGCATTGGCGATCACATGAAGGACAGAAATACCGTTTATAAGCTCATCTTCATTCTCTCCATTGCCTTCAGCGTTCTGGTCCTTGTCACCGGCGGCATCGCAAACGGTGCAGAAAGCATGCTGTCCGCAATTCTGGTTCTGATCCTCATCATGGTGGTCAACGCCGGTTATGGCGGCGGCTTTGCCAATGTTCCCCCGCTGCTCTCCGACCACTACGGAATGGGCAGTATCAGCACCCTCCACGGCATCACCCTTTCCGCTTGGGCCTTCGCAGGGCTCAGCGGCAATCAGCTTGCCACCTGGATCGTGAACCACTTCGGTCAGATGGTGGAAATCGACGGCAACATGGTAAATCCCGCCGGTTATCAGGTTGTTCTGTATGTAACCGCCGCCCTTTACCTGGTGGCACTGCTGCTGAGTGTGGTATTTGTGCGACCGGTATCTACCCAGCAAAAAGAGAATTAACAGTCCCATACATTCCTTTTAAAAACAAAAACCTCTTTTGTCCGGCAGGCAAAGGAGGTTTTTTGCACGATCTTCGCAGCAGAAAGCAAGCAGTATGCTACAAAAACATCCGCTTCAAATAATAATTATTTTTAAAATTGTATTGATTATCAGGTTAGCTTTGGATATAATAGATATTACAATACTATCCGCTCCAACGGATAATATGCACGAATTTGGAAAGGACTGTGAGCTATGTACGATGTCCAATATTATAAGAGCATATTCGATCAATACGGCGGCATGATGCGTACCACGCAGCTGGCAGAGGAAAAGATATTCTATTCCCAGCGCGAAAAGCTGATCGCAGACGGCTATGTGGAAAAAATTCGCAGAGGCTACTATCAGTGGATTAATCCGGACGACTTCAGCGAAGTGGGAACCGTGATTCGCCTATTCCCTGACGCCATACTCTGCATGGACACAGCGCTTCGCTATTATGGTTATAGCGATCGTACTCCAGGCGACTGGCATCTGGCGGTCAGCAAGGATTCCGGCAAGTCCAGATTCAAAATCGACTATCCCTTTGTAAGGCCTTATTACGTGGAGCCTGTCGTGCTGGAGCTGGGCCTGACAACAGGAACTATGGACGGTCATACCATTCGCATCTACGATAAAAACCGCCTGATTTGCGACTGTCTGCGCTATCGCAACAAGATGGACAAAGAGATATTCAACAAAGCAATCCAAAAATATATCGCAGACCCGGAAAAGAGCATCCCGAAGCTCATGGAATATGCCGGCCCACTGCGCGTGAAGAAACTGGCAAAAGATTTGATAGGAGTGTGGTTGTGATGGCAGATATGGCGGCATCCGTTCTTGCAAAACTAAAAAATAAAGCGAAAGCATCCGGAATCAGCTATCAGCAGTGCCTGCAGTTGTTCTTCCAAGAGGAATTCCTGCGTCGGTTGGCTGCTTCCGAATACGCGGAGAACTTCGTGCTGAAGGGTGGCCTGTTCATTTACACACTGACAAACTTTGAGAGCCGAGCAACCGTGGATGTGGATTTTCTGATGCGCGGTCTGAATAACGACCTCGCCCGCATGGATGAGATCATCGCAGAAATTCTGGCAGTAGATACCGGTAATGACTTTGTGACATTCAAGGCCGGCAAAACCGAACCGATTGCTGTGCAGCGCAAATATCACGGCGTCAGCGCCCAGATCACCGGATACATAAAGAATGTGCGTGTTCCTTTTAATGTTGATATCGGCGTAGGAGACGTGATCGTGCCAAATGCACAGCGTCGGAACATCCAGACACAGCTGGAGGGTTACGACAAGCCTGAAATCCTGACCTATTCCCTGGAGAGTACCATTGCAGAAAAGTTCGATGCAATCCTGCAGCGCTTTGAGCTGACCGGCCGTATGAAGGACTTTTACGACATCTACTATCTATCCTGCTCCTTTGATTTTGATGGACTGAAATTGCAGACCGCAATTCAGGAGACCCTGCAAAACCGCAGAACAGCATACGAAAAAGATAGCTTCAACCGCGTCCTTGCACTTGCAGACGATGAAGATATGAAGGTCAAATGGCGCTACTTCCTCAAAACCCTTGGCAACCCGAACATACCCTTTACAGATGTAATAGAGGGAATCAGCGCATTTCTGTTGCCAGTGTGGACAGCAATCGTTGACGAGGATGAATGCTTGCACAATTGGGATTCCAAAACAACAAGCTGGAAATAAAGGAAATAAAGAAGAACCGCAGCAGTGCTACGGATAAACAGAGCCACCACGCAGAGCAATCTGAGTGGTGGCTGTTTGTCGTTTTATAGGTTTAGATCAGAGAATATGCCGTACCAATAAACTTGGGAGTACGTACAGGCCGTCGCTTCAGCGGATACCTTCTCGCCTCGTAATCTTCTATGATAGATTTCCAGAATAACATTGCATTCTTTTTCTTGCAGGCATCTTCTTTTTTGATTGCACTTAGGAGTATGGTCGTGGGCAGGTTCAACATAAAGCTTTCCATTTCTAACAAACACATAAAACCACTTATAATCCTTGCGCGTAATAGGTACAGTATGGACATCGCGCGG
>JAZRCV010000005.1:0-2795 GCA_045659925.1 Faecousia sp. | reverse complement strand
GAGCGGTTTATGCACGAAGCATTGATTCTGGCACAGGAGGCGGCAGACGAGGGCGAGGTGCCTGTGGGCTGCGTCATCACCTTGGGGGACCGGGTGGTGGGTCGGGGCCGCAATCGGCGGGAAACGGCAAAAAATGCCCTGTGTCACGCAGAAATCGAGGCCATCCACGATGCCTGCACCACCTTGGGCGGCTGGCGGCTGTGGCAATGCACCATGTATGTCACTTTGGAACCCTGCCCCATGTGCACCGGCGCCATCATCAACGCCCGCATTCCCCGGCTGGTATATGGCGCGGCGGATGAACGCTCCGGCTGCTGCGGCACCCTGACAAATCTCTTTGAACTCCCCTTCAATCACCGCCCAGAGGTGGTGTCCGGTGTGCTGGCGGAGGAATCCGTTGCTCTTATGCAGGCCTTTTTCCGCAGCCTTCGGGAAAAACGGGAGAAAAAAACCGCATGGCGCAAGGCCCTGCAGGAAGAAACGGAAATGGCGAAGTGAGCAAAACGGCATCACTGAGCATCCCGAAAACTGCTTGATAAAAAAGGAACATTTTGCCCCCGGTTTTGCCAGTTGAAGTGCAGAACCGGGGGTTTCATTGTATTGACAGGGGTACCCCCTTACCATATAATATAGATCACAGGGAAAAGGAGGGGGAAATATGCCGAGAAAGAACACCCGAAACACAAAAGGACGCATCATTTCCGCGGCCTGGAAGCTGTTCTATGAGCAGGGCTATGAGGCCACCACGGTGGAAGATATCGTCTATGAATCCGAGACCTCCAAGGGCTCCTTCTACCATTATTTTGAGGGGAAGAATGCCCTCCTTGGCACCCTTGCCAACATATTCGACGAAAAATACGAAGAACTGCAGAAAACCATGGATCCCAACCTCCATGCCATAGACAAGCTCAGCTACCTCAATCACGAGCTGTTCGCCATGATCGACAGCGGCGTTTCCATGGAGCTTTTGTCAAGGCTTTTGTCCACCCAGCTTCTGGCGAAGGGGGAAAAGCATCTTCTGGATCGCAGTCGCACCTATTTTAAACTGCTGCGCCGCATCATCACCGAGGGGCAGAAGGCGGGGCAGCTCCGCTGTGACCGCAGTGCCGGAGACATTCTCAAGGCCTATGCCCTGTGGGAGCGGGCGCTGATGTATGACTGGTGCCTGTCCGGCGGGGATTATTCTCTCGTGGCCTATACCGATAAGGTCACCCCGCTGTTTTTGGAGAGTTATCGGGCAAAACCGGATGCAGAAAAATAGTGTTTTATTTTTGAATCCTTATCATTACATATAATCGTTCAGCTAAAAAGCCTTATAAATAAAAGGAAAACTCAATAATTATAGAACGGCGTACAGAATTTATTCTATACGCCGTTCTGCCTTGCATTCTACTTAAGGCTGTGGTATACTTCTACCATTACATAGGCACATATGTGCCGGGAGGAAAGAAATATGAATGTTGAATTGATCGTCTTTATTACATACCTGCTGTTTATGCTGGGGATCGGCGTGTTCTTCTTCCTGAAGGACAAGAACGGCGGCGAGAAGACCTACTTCCTGGGCGGCCGCCAGATGGGCCCCTGGGTATCCGCACTGTCCGCAGGTGCTTCCGATATGAGCGCATGGGTTCTGATGGGCCTGCCCGCTTCCATCTATGCCGCTGGCATCGGCCAGGCATGGATCGCCATCGGCCTCGGCATCGGCTACACTGTGAGCTGGCTGGTTCAGGCACCCCGCCTGCGCCGCTTCTCCATCGTGGCCAACGACTCCATCACCATCCCCCAGTACCTCACCAACCGCTTCCTTTCCAAGAGCAAGGCTCTGCAGCTCATCTGCGCTGTAATCTTCCTCGTGGCCTACACCATTTACGCCGCTTCCTCCATCAAGGCCTGCGGCACCCTGTTCAATACCGTTATCGGCATTGACCCCACCATCGCCATGTATCTGGCAGCCGTCATCATCATCAGCTACACCTTCCTGGGCGGCTTCAGCGCTGTTTGCTGGACCGACTTCTTCCAGGGCCTGCTGATGCTGGGCGCTCTGCTGATTGCTCCCATCTTCGCACTGACTCTCATCCAGTCCGGTCAGGGTGCAGCCACTGTGGAAGCCCTGCCCGAAGGCTACTGGAACCTCTTCGCCAACTGGAAGGACATCCTCTCCGGTCTCGGCTGGGGCCTGGGCTACTTTGGCATGCCCCACATCATCATCCGCTTCATGTCCCTGCGTTCTGACAAGGATGTGAAGAAGAGCGCCAAGATCGGCATCACCTGGACTATGTTGATCCTGACCTTCTCCGTAGCATCCGGTATTATCGGCCATCTGCTGCTGGGCGAGATCGAAGACAGCTCCGTAGTATTCATCACCATGGTTCGCAAGATGTTCCCCGCCATCATCAGCGGCATTCTCCTGTCCGCAATTCTGGCTGCTGCTATGAGCACTGCTGACTCTCAGCTCCTGGCCAGCGCCAGCGCATTCGCCAGCGACGTTTATAAGCCCATCCTGCGCAAGGGCAAGGCTTCCGACAAGGAAATGACCTGGGCAGGCCGTTTCGTGGTTCTGGCCATCGCCGTCATCGGCGTTCTCATCGCCTCCAACCCCAACAGCGGCACCATTATGGGTCTGGTTGAAAACGCATGGGGCGTATTTGGCGCTGCCTTCGGCCCCACCATCATGCTGTCCCTGTTCTGGAAGCGCCTGAACTTCGAAGGCGCTGTTGCTGGTATCCTCACCGGCGCCATCGTGGATATCTGCTGGCTGGCATGGCTGAACTTCACCGGCATCTACGAGATCATCC
>JAZRCV010000004.1:0-3665 GCA_045659925.1 Faecousia sp. | reverse complement strand
TTAACAAATGGAGCCGGGCGTTTGCCCGGCTCCATTTTGCTATTTTAGATCAGGGATTCTTCGTTTTCGACCATTTCATCAGTCACGGGAGATTCGGGGGTAATGCCCTCTTCGTAATCCCGGTAAACCTGCAGACCGGAGCCTGCGGGGATCAGCTTACCGATGATGACATTTTCCTTCAGACCGATCAGGTGGTCTACCTTGCCCTTGATGGCAGCTTCGGTCAGAACCTTAGTGGTTTCCTGGAAGGAAGCGGCGGACAGGAAGGAATCCGTTGCCAGAGAGGCCTTGGTGATGCCCATGAGCATCAGGCTCTTGGTGGCAAACTGAAGATCGGTTTCGCCGGCGTCGATGCGAGCCTGAACGGCAGCATTGGCATCGTCGAACTCGAAGACATCGATGACAGTACCGGAGAGAAGATCGGTATCGCCGGGTTCTTCTACCCGCACCTTGCGCATCATCTGACGGATGATGACTTCGATGTGCTTATCGTTGATGTCAACGCCCTGCTGACGGTAAACTGCCAGAACTTCCTGGGTCAGGTATTCCTGAACAGCTTCCACGCCGGAGATACGCAGAACATCATGGGGAGACAGCGCGCCATCGGTGATGCGGTCGCCCTTGCGGATGCGGGCATTGTTCTCTACGCGCAGGCCCACGGAATAGGGGACCTGATAGAGCTTGACCTCGCCATCGTCTGCGGTGACAGTGATCTGGCGCAGAGGAGTGCGGTGGGTATCGTCGATATCCACGATGCCGTCGATCTCAGAGATGACAGCCATCTTCTTGGGCTTTCTGGCTTCGAAGAGTTCTTCAACTCGGGGAAGACCCTGGGTGATATCGTCACCGGCAACGCCGCCGGTGTGGAAGGTACGCATGGTGAGCTGGGTGCCCGGTTCGCCGATGGACTGGGCGGCGATGATGCCGACGGCTTCGCCCATGTCAACCAGCTTGGAGGTGGCAAGGTTCATGCCGTAGCACTTGGCGCACACGCCGCTGCGGGCCTTACAGCCCAGAACGGTGCGGCAGTAGACGCGGTGAACACCGGCTGCCTCAAAGCGGTCAGCGTCGGATTCGCGCATCATGACATCCTTGGACTGGAGGAGGTTGCCCTCTTCGTCATACAGATCATCCACCAGGAAGCGGCCCTGAATTCTCTGGGCAAAGGTCTCAATGATCTGACCCTTTTCTTCGTATGCGCCCAGCCAGATGCCATCGGTGGTTTCGCAGTCCTTGGAGCGGATGATGACATCCTGAGAAACGTCAACCAGACGACGGGTCAGGTAACCGGAGTCAGCGGTACGAAGTGCGGTATCCGTCAGGCCCTTACGAGCGCCTCGGGAGGAGATGAAGTATTCCAGAACGGAAAGGCCTTCACGGAAGTTTGCCTTGACGGGGATTTCGATGGTACGACCGTTGGTATCTGCCATCATGCCGCGCATACCGGCAAGCTGACGGATCTGCTTCATGGAGCCTCGAGCACCGGAGTCTGCCATCATGAAGATGGGGTTGAAGCGGTCCAGATTTTCCTGCAGAGCGTTGGTAACATCGTCAATGGTCTTTTCCCACTGGCGGACGGTGAGGCGATAGCGCTCATCGTTGGTGATAAAGCCGCGCTTGTACTGGCGGTCAATCTTGACCACTTCCTCTTCCGCTTCGCGGATGAGCTGATACTTGCGCTCGGGAATGCTCATATCGGCGATGGAGACGGTGATGGCACCACGAGTGGAGTACTTATAACCCAGTGCCTTGACCTTATCCAGCATTTCGGTGGAGACGGTGAAGCCATGGACGCGGATGCAGCGATCGATGATCTTGCCCAGCAGCTTCTTGCCCACGGTGTCGGTGATTTCCAGGGCGAACATATCGTCCTCGGTTTCGCGCTTCTTGAAGCCAAGATCCTGGGGGATGGGCTCATTGAAGATGAGCTGGCCCACGGTGGCATCAATGATGCGGGACTTCATAACGCCGTCGATTTCCTTTTCCACACAAACCTTGATGGGAGCGTGCATCTGCACGATGCCATCCTTATAAGCCAGCATAACTTCGTCCACAGAGGCGAAGTAGCGGCCTGCGCCCAGTTCATCTTCCTTCACATAGGTGAGGTAGTAGGTACCGAGGATCATATCCTGGGTGGGAACGGTAACGGGCTTGCCGTCCTGGGGACGGAGCAGGTTGTTGGCAGAGAGCATCAGCATTCTGGCTTCTGCCTGTGCCTCTGCGGACAGAGGTACATGAACTGCCATCTGGTCGCCGTCGAAGTCGGCGTTGAAGGCGGTGCAGCACAGGGGGTGCAGCTTAATGGCGCGGCCTTCCACCAGCACCGGCTCAAAGGCCTGAATGCCAAGGCGGTGTAGGGTAGGTGCGCGGTTGAGCATAACAGGACGGTCCTTGATGATCTCTTCCAGAGCATCCCAAACCTCGGTCTTGCCCTTGTCGATCATCTTCTTGGCGGACTTGATATTGTTGGCCTGGCCATCTTCCACCAGCTTCTTCATAACGAAGGGGCGGAACAGCTCGATGGCCATTTCCTTGGGCAGACCGCACTGATAGAGCTTCAGCTCGGGGCCGACAACGATAACGCTTCGGCCGGAATAGTCAACGCGCTTACCCAGCAGGTTCTGACGGAAGCGGCCCTGCTTGCCCTTGAGCATATCGGACAGGGACTTGAGCGCACGGTTGTTGGCACCGGTGACGGCACGGCCGCGGCGGCCATTGTCGATCAGGGCGTCTACTGCTTCCTGCAGCATGCGCTTCTCATTGCGGATGATGATATCCGGCGCATTGAGCTTGATGAGGCGCTCAAGGCGGTTATTGCGGTTGATGACGCGGCGGTACAGATCGTTCAGGTCGGAGGTGGCGAAACGGCCGCCATCCAGCTGTACCATGGGGCGAAGTTCGGGGGGAATGACCGGCAGAACATCCATCACCATCCAGGAGGGGTTGTTGCCGGACTGGCGGAAGGCTTCCACCACTTCCAGACGCTTGATAATGCGAAGCTTCTTCTGGCCGGAGGCATTATGCAGCTCGCTTCTCAGGCTTTCGGACAGGGCGTTCAGACCCTGCACGGTGAACTCGCGGATCTTTGCGTTCAGCTCGTCCTGCTTTTCCAGATCCTCTGCGGTGGCGGGAATGCCGCGATTCTTCATCTCGGCAAGGCGGGCATCCAGTGCGTCCTTCTCGTCCAGCAGGGCGATCTGGGTTCTGGAATCCTCGTCATCCAGGCCAACGGTGGCCAGCAGCTTCTTCACGGCTTCGGCGCCTACACCGGCGTCAAAGTCGTCTTCATACTTTTCGCGCCAGTCCCGGTATTCCTTTTCGGACAGGGTCTGGTTCTTGGAAAGGGGTGCATCGCCCGGATCGATTACGATATAGGAAGCAAAGTACAGAACCTTTTCCAGAATTCTGGGGCTGATATCCAGCAGCAGACCCATGCGGGAGGGAATGCCCTTGAAATACCAGATGTGGCTGCAGGGAGCGGCCAGTTCAATGTGGCCCATCCGCTCGCGGCGGACCTTGGCCTTGGTGACCTCGACGCCGCAGCGGTCGCAGACCTTACCCTTGTACTTGATCTTCTTATACTTGCCGCAATGGCACTCCCAGTCCTTCTGGGGTCCGAAGATACGCTCAAGTCGGAGGCCAAGCGGGTCTTAGGAAGACAATCC
>JAZRCV010000003.1:0-8165 GCA_045659925.1 Faecousia sp. | reverse complement strand
AACACCTACTTCAAGGTAGAAGGCAAGTCCATCACCATCGACCTGAACGGCAAGACCATTTCCGGCGCATACACCGGCGAAACCATGCTGGTTGGCGTATTCTCCACTGAGAACAATGGTCACCTGACCCTGACCGGCGACGGCACTGTCAATGTTACTTCTAACGGTCAGGTTTACAGCCTTGTTGCTAACTACGAAAATGGCTGCACCATTACCATCGAAAACGGTTCCTTCACCCTCAACGAGGCCATCGACTCCCTGCTGTACACCGGCGGCAACGAAGGCATCGTTGTCAACGGCGGCACCTTCGTCCTTGGCAATGTCGGCGAAGGTCAGAATGGCAAGCCCTGGATCTTCAATGCTCTGGGTCAAAATGAACGCCATGTCATCGTCAAGGGCGGCAGCTTCAATGCAGATGTTAACCATCAGTACTGGGCATTTGAGGTTTACAAGGCAAAGGAACTGGCTCTCAGCAAGGGCGAAAATGGCATGTACACCGTAGTTCCTGCTGTAGCCTATGTCACCGAGCGCGAATGGAGCGGCGGTTGGTACACCAACGAAGTTGGCTACGCCACCCTCGAAGAGGCCATTGCAGCCTGCGAAGGCCCCAAGAGCCGGATCTCTGGCAAGAACACCTATACCTCCGAGCAGGAAGAAGTGGTTCTGCTGACCGACATCGCTCTGACGGATACCCTGACCATCCCCTCTGGTAAGAACGTGGTTCTGAATCTGAATAACCAGAAGATCAACGGCACCAACAGCAATACCGCAACTCACAATGACTTGTTCCTGGTTAAGGGCAACCTGACTGTGAAGAACGGTACTGTTAACATGAACCACATTGGCTCCAACATGGGTTGGAACGGATGCACCAATGTCTTTGATGTCACCGCCGGCGGCGTTCTGAACATCGACAATGCTACTGTTGCAAACCTGGGTGGCACTGACATGAACTTCGGTGTTCACCTGAACAACTGGGGTGAGGTTACTCTGAATGTGACCGATTCCACCATCTCCGGCACCTACTGTGCTGTTCGTGTCTTCAACTCCGGTTTTGACATGAACAATGTTACCATTCAGAACTCCACACTGTCCTCTGGTGGCAACAGGGCTTTCTGGGTACACAACTACATTGGCGACTTGGATGCCAACAAGCATTCCGACTCTGCAATCAATGCACGCCTGAATCTGGATATCTATGACAACGGCAATACTTTTGCAATTGCAGGTACCGCAACTTCCCCCATCCGTTATGGTTTTGGTAATGCTGTCTACTTTGATGGCAACGGCAACAGAATTGTTAATGATGCTGCTGGTCTAAAGGCTGCTGCAGCAAACGGCAATAGTGTTGTCCTCGCCAACCCCAATGTTGAAGTGACGGAAAACATTACCGTTGCAGAAGACAGCGAATTCCTGATGAATTCCGCTTCTGCCATCAACTTCAATGGTAATAGCAACACCATTACCACCAACGGTACCGGTACTAAGGCCGGCGAAAGCTATGACTACGGTTATGTAGGCTTCATTCCCGCCAACGGCAAGGACGCAGTGGTTAGCAATGTGAAGGTTACCGGCTCCGGCTTCGTCGAAGTTGGCCACCATGGCTCCAGCACCGGTGGTAACTACACCATCACTAACCTGGTTGTTGAGAACCTGAAGGCAACTCTGGCAGTCAACAACGGCGGCAACAACATCGCAGCAGCCTTCTCTCACTACGGCAATGCTACCATGACCAACTGTGTCATGACCGGCACCACCTGTGAGAAGGAAGGTTTCAAGCCTTACGATGCAGCCTTTGTCAACGGCACCAAGACCATCATCGATGGCGGCAAGTTCGGTAAGGTCTATCTGGCAAATCAGGCCCATGTAACCATCACCAACGCTGTGATCGATGAGATCGATTCCTGCGCCATTGACTACCGCAGTCTGGGCAAGCTGACCATCGGCGCAGGCGCTAAGATCGGCACCATCAATCTGACTCCCGGCAAATATCCTCCCGCACTCGTGATCAAGGAAGGCGCTGAGGTTGGTAAAATCGTCTACAATGGTGTGGAATACACTGTAGATCAGTGGCTCGCCAGATAATCGGCGTTATCACCGGCAGTACCTTCATGGATTCCGCAAAGGCAAACACCAATTCTATTCTGTTTGCAAACTAATTTCAAAAACGGATCCATAGTATCAAATCCATAAAGACCGCCCACTCCCTCCTGGGGAGTGGGCGGCACTCATATTAACGCAAAAGCAGCTCCATGGCTTAAATCTTCAAGCCATGGAGCCGCCAATTTTATTCACATAAGACAGGCGCAGTTAATGGGGACAATGGGCCGATTCTCTTGTCCCCTTTATACCGTTCTTTTATAACTCTAAATAAATCGAAGCAGCAGAAAAGCACCCTTGGGAGGCAGGATGACCTGCCTCCCAAGGGTGCTTGATTGAGAATTGGTCAGAGGACAGACAGCGATCATTTCGTAGAATGTTTGGTAAACGCCGAAACCATCGAACTATTGCATATTATTACCGGTTAGAAGTCAGGGTTTCTCTGAAGACACAGAACCGTCCTCTGTCTTTTGGTCTCATCTTTCTGTATCCATCCTTCAAGACGGCTACTGGCGCTATATGGGCTTCTCCAGTCGGATGGAATGGTGCGCCTGCTTTGTCTCCTGGTGCGCCAACGAGTGCGGTTACATCGAAAGTGGCATCATACCAAATTTCTCAGGCTGCGTGACCGGTTCCAACTGGTTTATCGACCGCGGACAATGGATGGACGGCAGCGGCACCCCAAATCCCGGCGACATCATTTTCTTCGATTGGGATGACCCGGACACAAACGGTCAGGACGGCAGTGCCGACCATGTCGGCATCGTAGAAAAGGTGGAAGGCGGTTATGTCTATACGATTGAGGGTAACTCCGGTGACGCCGTCCGTGAAAACAGATTCCCCATCGGTTATTATGAGATCTACGGTTACGGAATTCCATCCTATTAATGCAATGCCGCTGACCTGGATTTCCCGGACAGCGGCAGATAGGCTATTGTGTTTTTTTGAATGGCGTGCCGCATTCGGGGCAGAATTTGGGCGGGTGCAGCTTGTCTGCAACTTTCCATCCGCATTCTTCGCAGTAAGATTTCACCTTTTCTTCAGGCTTCTTTTCGCCGCACTCTATGCAAAACTTTCCTTTGTTTTCGGCACCACACTTACATTTCCAGCCGTCACTCTGGGGCAGCGGTTGCTGCAATACGGCACCAAGCAACGCAGGTGTAGCGGAGCGATTGGCCGCTGCGGTCTGCATGGCATCTGCCCTTGCGCCGACGAGATGGCCGGCTGCCCTGTGGGGATCGGTAAAAGCCGTATCCCGCTGCAGGGTGCGAAGCTCTGCAGCCTCCAGCACCCTGACGGATTCCAGCGCTACAGAAACCACTTCGACCCCACGAAGTCCGCTCCATTCCTTGCTCATGACCTGACGGAGCTTCTGGCACAGCTCTTTCGTATACTTCATAAGTTCGCTGGGCCGAACCCCGTCCTGGGTCAGCAGCGCCAGCGCAGGGGACAGTGCGGTGAGCACCTCACTGTCCATCTGCTTCAGCAGTGCCCTGCGGTCACGGACATCTGTCGAGCGGATGGCCGCTCGATAGAACAGCTCCGGCTTGACAATGCGGAACGTATAGCTGCCGTAGCAGCTGACACCGCCATCCATGTCCACCCCCGCTCGCGGGTCTTTGCAGTGCAGGGGGATACCCTCTGCCCGAATGCTGCCACCGCTCAGTTCTTTGGTGTTGATATAGTACAGTCGCTGGGAGATTGTGATGTCACCGCCAAAGGCGATCCTTCGGCCCACATCTTTTGCGAAGGCACTCAGACCGCCGCCGAAAACGCCTTTACTCTGATTACTTTTGAAGATCTGTTCTCCCGGCTGGTCGTATACGCCGATGACTTTACCGCCTTCCGTGGCAACGGCACACTCCCCTTCGCCAACAACGATGATCGATCCATCTGTGATAACCTCGCCGTAACCTTGATTTGCGCCATTCTGACTTGTCAGCTTTCTGGCGCGGATCATCAGCACATCGCTGCCCATCTCATCGGCGCAGAACATCTCTTTCCACTGGTCAGCAGCCGCTCCGCGGAACGCGGTCACACTTGCTTTGATAATCCCCATCTAAGGCCTCCTGTTTCACGACTTTTCGCCGTCATTTGCAGACAGCGGCGAACTGAATGCCCGACAGGCTCTGGCAATCTTCGGTATCGATGATGATCCAGCCGTTACGTTCTTCGTCAACTCTGTGGCTATGCACATTGGCGCTAAGCTGAGAATAGAAGGTTTCCTTTTCAAGGGGATATGTTTCTGCCGGGACCACATCAAGGGCGGTGAACTCGCAGACCTTACCGGCAAGATTGAGCTTAATGCGATCGCCCTTTTTCACCTCGCCTTTCAGTGGGAAGCCCTGCAGGACAGCCTTGTTCTTCAGCTTCATGGCTCTGAGTATGAAAATGGGAGGACTTTTCGGCATTGCAAAAACGCTCTGCACAGTAAATGCATTGCCTTCTTCCAAACCAACGGTCTGAAGGAAACCGCTGCATACCCGGTCACGCAGCATAAACAGATCCCGTGCCTTTTCAAGGGGCATGGAGTATTCCACCCTGGGGTTGAAGCTCTTCTGCATGACTTCGCTGAATTCTTCTTTGCTCACCCACAAGTTTTTCCGGGAAAGCAGCTGCAGGATCGTCATGTTGCACTTCTGACACAGGGTCCCGTCGCTGAGAATGTGGGTGTAGTTTTTTTCCATAAAACTGATCTTTTTAGAACACAGGGAGCAAAATTTTCCGTTTCTCACATCTTTTTCCATAAGAATTCTCCTCCGCAGGATAGATTGGTACTTATTTTTTGGCTCGAAGGATCAGGCATACGATGCCGATCACCGCAAAAACGGCTCCTACCGCAAAGCTAACATGCATTCTCTGCTGCAATCTCATGAACAGTTCCGCCGTTCCATCCATCACATGATGGTAGGAGAACAAATTGAATGCAGCAAACAGGAAGGATAACACGCCGGCTATCATACTCATAATGCCGGCAATCAGCAGCAGCTTTTTCATACTTTTCTCCTTTTCAGATCAGTTATGCACATATGCATCGCAGAAGCGATACAGAATGGTGGCTGCCTGAGAGCGGGTAGCGCTGCCGGTGGGGGCAAGATTCGTGATGGCGCCGCTGGCGATGCCCTGGATCAAGCCGACACCGCAGGCCCACTGCATGGCTTCCACTGCCCAGCTATTGACATTCGCCGCATCGCCGTAGGAACTCAGATCAGTGCTTTCCGCGGCAGAAACATCGTAGCCCTTATACTTGGCATAACGATACATGATGGTGGCCATCTGCTCACGGGTGATGGGATCGTCCGTGCCGAATTTGCCGTTGCCATAGCCCTCTACGATGCCCTTGCTTGCTGCCCAGCGCACCGCATCGGTGTACCAGCTGCCCGCTGCCACATCGCTGAAGTCCATATCATAGCTGACGATGGGGCTACCCTCCAGACGCCACAGGATCGTGACGATCATGGCGCGGCTGGTGGTCATATTGGGTGCAAAGGTGGTGGTGCCGGTGCCGTTCATCAGACCTCTGTCCACGCAGAAGTGGATGCCGTCATGATACCAGTTATTCATCACAAGATCCTTGAAGTCATACATGGGGCAGGTGATGTCTCTGGGGCAATCCGTGATCGGCAGGGTCTTGACGAAGATAGCTTCTACCGTTACATCGCCATAGGGCATGATGAAATCGTAGGTGCCGTTTTTCACCGGGGTGAAGGAAACCCCCTCAGACTTGACCACCAGGCTGCCCAGCTTATAGCCTGCTTCCGGGATCACAACCAGCTTGACGGTGCTGCCGGGTTCGGCAGTAGCGGCCTGGGTCTGCACGATGCCGTTTTCGCAGCTTGCAATGGTGACGGAGAAGCTGGGAAGCGGTTCGGCATCCTCCACCGGCTTGATATAGCCGCAGACATCGCAGCTGTTATCCTCGCCGTACTGATGGGCTGCACGGGTGTCGGTAATCTGTTCGCCGCAGGCAGCGACAGTACAGGTCTTCCAGTGGTGGGTCTCATTGGTTTTCCAGGCCGCGGACTCCGTATGGCCGGCGGCAGGGACAATTGTGGTTTCCGTATGGCTGCTGTCCCGCTTGCAAATACGCTTCTGTTCGCCGTTTTCTGTGCAGGTTGCTGCGGTCAGGACGGTCCATTCTTCCCAATCATGGCCCAGCTTCGGCTCATGGGCGGTGGATTTTTCGCCGCAGGCGCATGCATAGGTGGCAGTGCCATCCTGCTCGCAAGTGGCAGTTGTAGATTCCTTCATAAAGTTGTGCTCATGATCGTCCACCACTTCCATGGTAACCGTCTTGACTTCATGACCGCTGCCATTAGAGGGCGTAAGCGCAGCATTGACGGAGTGGGCCAGGATGATCACGGTATAGATACCTTCCTTTGTAGGTGTGCCGGTAATGCTGCCGTCACGATTCAAGGTAAGGCCTTCCGGCATTTTGCTTCCGCTGGTGGACTCCACGGTATAGGTCATTCCGGTATGACGATAGGTGCTTGACAAATCATCATGGTCGCAGGTAAAGGTGCCCGCAAGCTTCATACCGTCAGCTGCGGTATAGGCTTTGCCCTTGCTGAAGGTCAGCTTTTCTGTGGTGACGGACACGGCATCCGGTTCCGGCATCTCCACCTTGAAGCTGGTGCCAACACCGCCGAAGGTGATGGTCACGGTGATCTCGTCCTTCGGTGCAGTCACACCGTAAACTCTGGTGGTAATGCCGTTGAGCGTACCAACCAGATCGCCTTCGCTGTTGCCCTTAAACTGCTTGGCGCCGTTCTTTGAAAGGGTGATCTTGGCGACGACGGAAGAAGCTGTGATGATCTGATCCGCATTGACGCCGGCGGTCCATTCCACAGTTTTGACCTGATAGCCGGCACCCTTGGGAACCTCTGCGGTGAGGGGTGCCTTCTTGCCGAAGACCACATCATCCATGTAGATTTCAAAAGTATTGATCTGGGTGGTGTCAACGGGTTCGGAAACCTTCAGTTCCACGGTGCCCGTTGCGGAGTCGCCGTGGTCGGTAACATACTTATAGGTATAGGTGCCGGCATCCGCTGCCGTCACATCTTCAACCGCCACCGTAGGCCCCATTGCATAATACTTGCTGCCATTTGTAAGCTTCTGGCCGTTTTTATACCAGCCATTGTCAGAAGCGTAATGCTCGCAGCCGGTGGCGGTCACATTCAGGTATGCTCTGCCACTGGGAGATACGGTAACCGCAGCACCGTTTGTGACCGTGGGAGCGCTGCAGATGGTTGCTGCCTTGGTCAGTGTGGCCACATCGTCCTTGCTTCGGAACTCGCAGTAGAATTTTGCGCCATCGGCAGCACCGCCTGCCGTGGCAGTAAGGCTTGCCACGCCGGTTTCCGCATCGAAGGAATCATCCAAATAGGTGACGGTGCCATCCTTATTGACCCGCTGCCAGCGGGCGGAGGCCGCATCCTCAGCCTGTGCGCGCAGGGTCACCGAAGCACCTGCCTTACAGCCATGAACACTTTCAGGCTGCAGGGTGATCTCCGGAGTGACCGGAGGTACATCCGAGGCATAAATATGGAAGGTATGGGTCAGGCTGGAAGTTGTATCGCCGACAGAGTTTTTCAGCTGCAGCGTCTGCGTCAGCGTGTACCAGCCCGCTTTCTGGAATGTATAGGTGATATTGATCGGACGGTCATTCTTCTCTGTGGCTGTGATCGGTGTGATCGTCGCACCGGGAATGAGGGCTTCCATCCTTGCGCTTTTTTCTACGGTGTAACCGTCGGGACATTCCTCATTGTCAAAGCCATAGGTGTAGCTTTGTCCAACGGTTGTCTCCAGCCAAGCGGTAGTAGAACCCTTGGTCATTGCGGGAGACTGATCCTTAAATGCCAGCGCAGGTTTCAGAGTCACCTTAGAGGGGATGGTGCGAATGATGATGGTATCATCCGGAGCTTTTACGATCGCTCTGAACTGAACCGTCCACTGATTGGTCATGCTCCAGTCGATCGGCTCACGATAGGGCAGAGCACTCAGATTGAGGGTGAACTGGTCGGTCGGCTGTGTGTCGGAAAGATCAAAGATGAAGCATATCTCCA
>JAZRCV010000002.1:0-4105 GCA_045659925.1 Faecousia sp. | reverse complement strand
GGCATTTCCAAGTCCCCCGCTGTGTTCGACATTGTGAAGCTGCGCTGGATGAATGCAGAGTATATCAAGAAGCTCAGCCCGGAAGCCTTCTATGAAAAGGCAGAGCCCTGGCTCAAGGCTGCCATTCAGAATCCCGCCATCCACCTGCAGGCCGTGGCAAAGCTGATCCAGCCCCGCTGCGAAGTGCTCTCTGAGATCCCTGAGAAGGTAGATTTCCTGCAGGCTCTGCCGGAATATGACAACGCCCTGTATGTGCATAAGAAGTCCAAGACCAATCTGGAGAACAGCCTCAGCTCCCTGCAGGCCATTCTCCCCGTGCTGGAGGCACAGGAAGACTGGTCCAACGAGGCCCTGTACGAAACCCTGACCGCACTGGCAGGCCAGCTTGGCCTCAAGAACTCCGTGGTACTGTGGCCCCTGCGTGTGGCAGTGTCCGGCAAGCAGTCCACCCCCGGCGGCGCCACCGAGCTTTGCGCCCTGCTGGGTAAAGAAGAATCCCTTTCCCGCGTAAAAAGCGGTATTGCACAGTTAAGCTGATCGCAAGCGAGGTTTGAGTGACATGAATCAATTTACAGAACGCCACTATCATGCGCTGCTGCGCTATCTGAAGGAAGGCGTTCGCAGCGGTACCCTACACGACGGCAGCAAGCTTCCCCCGGAACGGGAACTGGCAGAGCTTTTAAGCTTCAGTGTGCCCTCCGTCCGGGAAGCGATGCACCTTTTAACCATCCTTGGTCTTCTGACCCAGGATCCCGATGGCAGCTTCCGCCTGCGTAACGATCTGAGCCGAAGCATCGCCGATATTTTCACCCTGGTTCTGCTGATGGATCAGCATGAATATGCAGATGTGCTCCGGCTGCGCCGCAGCATTGAGCTGCAGTCCATCCCCGCTGTCTGCGCCGGTATCACAGAGCGGGAAAAGCAGACCCTGTATCTGTGCCTGATGAAGATGATCGCCGCACCCTACGGCGACAGCAAGGCAGACGCAGAATTCCATGATGTCCTTGTCTCCGCTTCCCGGGACAAGCTGGCCTCTGTTCTGAACAGAACCCTGGTGCAGATCATGGATCCCAGAGGCTATGCCCCCTCCAGCGCCTATTATTACGGCGACCGGGATGAATTCATGCAGGTGCATAAGCAGCTCTATCAGGCCATCGCCGCCAATCAGCCGGAGGCTGCGGCAGAGGCCGTCAATGCCCACTATGATCTTTTGCTGCAGCTGTACGACAATGTAGCCGGAATGTAATCCCCATCTATAGAAGCGGTCAGACGATTCGTCTGGCCGCTTTTTGAAAACTTTGAAAAAAATTTTTGAAAATTTTTCAAAATCATACAACATTTTGGCCTTCTGAATCGTTATATAGGCAGAAGGCTTTCTGATGCACCCGCCGGACGCGGCGGATGCATCCCCGGAGATACATATGAGCAAAAATTTCCAGCAGGTGGTGGATACCTATGCGGCATCCCTCTACCGTCTGGCCTGCAGCTATTGCGGCAGCCATGCGGATGCAGAGGATGTGGTGCAGGAGGTATTTCTGAAATACCTCCAGAGCAAGCCGGAATTCCCCACTGAGCAACAGCTTCGCGCATGGCTGATGAGAGTCACAGCCAACAAGTGCAAAGACCTGCTGCGCAGCCCATGGCGGCGAAACCGCGAGCCGCTGGGTGATGCTGAGGCAGCGACAACACCTGACGACCCAGACGATGTCGTACAGGCAGCTTTGCTGCGCCTTTCTCCAAGGAATCAAGCGGTGATTTACCTCTATTATTACGAGGAAATGACCACCAAAGAGATTGGAGAAATCTTGAAGCTGTCGGAAACCGCCGTGAGATCCCGGCTGTTCCAGGCTCGCAAACAATTAAAAAAGCTGCTGGGAGGTGATTGACATGGACCATCTGAAAGAACAACTGAAAAAACACTACAACAAAACAGAACTTCCCGAAGGACTGCGGCAAAAGCTGCTGACATTGGAAGTGCCGGAGCCCACCCCGATGCCGATTCGTGTCAATCGAAAGCGGCTGCTTGCCCCCATTGCCGCCATGCTCATGGCAGCCGTTGCCATCCTTGGCGGCGGGAAGTACCTTATGGACGCGGTGCCGCCCACGGCAGTCCCACCCACCGCAGTGGCACCCGTAGAAAGTGCTGCCGCTTTTGAGGATAATACGTCAATGGATATGGCACCAGACCCCGGGCCGGACATCATGTCCGCCGCCCCGGACGGCCCGGTGACGGTCTATACCGAAGAGACCCCCCCTGAGAAAACCGCACCCAAGCCGGGTTCGGCCGATGTGACCGCGCCCCAGCCGCCCACATCCCCAGAGCCCACCGACCCAGTACCTCCTGACAATATCACCGACCCGGAGCCACCCCCACCAAACCCGCCCCTCGAAGGAGCGGGATCGGAGGATGTCCCACCACAGCCGCCTGAGGAGGATGTACCTCCCCACGATCCCGGTGAAGGAAATGAAGACGAACCTCCGACAGAACCAGGAGAAGATGATCCTGTGGATCCCCCGGACGATCCTCCGTCAGAACCGGGCGAGAATGCCCCTGTGGATCCCCCGGTTGATGATCCTGTCGATCCGCCGGATGATCCTGTCAATCCGCCGGATGATCCTATAAATCCGGAGCCGCCATCCATGGAGATTCCTGTAATCTCCGGGCGTTACGCATATGAGGCTGGGCAGCACATAGTGCATCTCACAAATCGCAGCACCGGTGAAAGTAGCCCTATCAATGTGACCACTTGGGTCACAGAAAGCGGCTACCGCGGCACTCACAATCTGTTCGGTTATATGATCGAAGTATCGCTGATTCCTAAGGAAGAACACAGACCTTTGGATTCATCATCTTTTTATGTCGTTGCAAATGTCATTATGTAACATTGTCGAAGAAAGGAGTACACCATGAAAAGAAGAAACCGCCTTTTAGCCCTGTGCCTGTGTTTTGCGCTTTTGTTGAGCTGCTTGCCCAGAGTTAGCGCTTTGCAGCCTCCAGTGCTCCCTATTGATGAAGAAATCTGTCAAACATACTATACCGTGAATCGTGAGCATCTTAAGGATTGGGCACTGGAAGATGTGCATATTGAAACATACTACGGCTGCTACAACGGTGTCCATGTGGTTCTCATGGACATACAGAATATGGAATATACTGCCGATATGCTGTATCTGTTTATTGGCGGGCTTCGTTTTGACTTCCCCTCCAGTGGCTGCGAACCCCTTTTCCTCGCTTACAAGGATGGTGCATTTCTTCGTGTTGCGGATGCTTATGAGCAGGGTCTGCTGACAAAAAACAACCTGATCTCCATGCTGCAGATCCACTATGATGGCCGCAATTCTGTGCCTTACTACGATGTAGAAAAAGGAAGCTGGTATGAAGATGCTGTGCGCTATGTCTTCCTGAATGGTTTGTTCCAAGGCGTAGGCTGGGAACGCTTTGCCCCGGAGGGCACACTGACCCGCGCTATGCTGGCGACGGTGCTGTGGCGCAGTCAGGGCGAGCCTGCTTCCCATCCCTCCGACTACTTCACCGATGTGGAAGAAGGAAGCTGGTATGCTGAAGCGGTGGCATGGGCCAACCGTCAGGGTATCGTTTTCGGCACCGGCAACAGAAAATTCTCCCCCAATGATCCCGTCACCCGTGAGACCTTTGCCACCATGCTCTACCGCATGAGCGGCGCCGACGAAGCGCCCCAGAAAAAGGCTCCCACATGGGACTTTAAGGATCATACCACCGTCAGCAGTTGGGCAAAGAATGCCGTGGATTGGGCCATTGAGGAAGAGATCCTGCAAGGCATCGAGGCAGAGGACGGCCTCTATCTTGCTCCCGCCCGCCCCATCACCCGGGCAGAAGCCGCCACCATGCTGATGCGCTATATGGAAGGCGCTTGATTCATAAGACTACAAGAGGCAGAGCAGAGTATCTTGTCCTTGCCGCCATGGCTTTTAAGCAGCCATGGCGGCTTTTCCTTGTATCCTGAAAGGAGGAATGGTATACTATGAAAAATGCAATGTGAAAGGAGTTCCCATGAAGATCACCTATCTTTTCCACAGCGGCTTTCTGGTTGAGACTGCCCAGTGCTGCTGCATTTTTGACTATTTT
>JAZRCV010000001.1:0-8807 GCA_045659925.1 Faecousia sp. | reverse complement strand
TGATTGACTTTGATCTTTTGCTGTTTGCCTCTATCGCTGCCTTTACATTTTTCAGCGTGAGTCTGGCGCTTTGCGTCATGTGGAAGACAACCGATCCATTTTCCAAAGCCGGAAAACTGCGGAAAATACTTCTTGGCGTATCCCTTGTGGGTCTTGCAGGCGTTTTCATCAGTATGCTTGTTATGCCTCTGATCGGTGCTGTCATCATGCTATACGGTCTTCCCTTTGTCGCAGTGGTTGTGTTCCTGCTTTATCTGATTCGATTCTGCTGTAACGCAATCGCAAAAAAGAGGGGCGCAGTCCCTTCTGGAAAAGGCAGAAACCGTACCCTCACGGTGTTTTTGGTTCTGTCCTTCGTTTTTGCGGCTGTCATGGTTGCAGTGCTGGCCTGCTTCCTCCTTCTTCCCGCGGGCAGTATTGCCTATATGTAATACGCAAGCCGTCCCAACCGTAGGGGCGTTCTGTGATCGCCCGAAAAATGTTACGAATTCTCCGGGAACCACCATATAAACCCAGCTTTTTCTCCGCGGGCGATCGCAGATCGCCCCTACAATATAGATCATCATTTTCACACGGAATTAAGAAAGGATATTGCTTATGATTGACCTCTTCTTGCTTTTGATATATTTGAGCTTTGCTGCGATGATATTTTTGCTTGTCTATGGTGGACTTTACTTTGCGTCATGGCAGGACAAGCCGAACGAAACAACAGACGAGACCGCAGACGAAACCCCGCAGGAAGCAAAGCCAAAGCGCACCCTTGGGCAGTGGGTGGTAACTGTGCTGCTGGTGGTGTCAGGTATTCTCGCTTGGGGATCGTTTCTCCTTCTTCATGGCTTTTCGCTATATTTATTGATTTTCGCCCTTCCTCTTGCTACCTTCATCCTGTTCGTGATCTTCCTGATCCGGTATATCCGCGTCAAGAGAAAGCAAAAGCGATATCCCGAGGAAGTCTCCCCGGAGGAAGTGAAATTTCGCAAAACATGCCTGATCGTTTTCGCTGCCCTGTTGGCAGTGGCGCTGGCGGTAGTGCTTTGCATCCTTTTCATCCCCTCGGGTGATGTTGCCTATATGTGAGGAAATATTGCGTATTCGCCGGAAACCACCATTAAACGCAGCCATTTCTGCGCGGGCGATTGATAATCGCCCCTACATCCACATTTCAAGTCTATTGCACAGATTGTCAGGTCTGACCGTAGGGGCGGATACCATCCGCCCGCAAAAGGTTACGAATTCGCCGGTAATCACCATATAAACACAGCCTTAACCGCTGCGGCAGGAGCAAGCCCCTTCCCTACATTCGCGCAAGAGGCTCCTTCGGATCGTGAAGGGGCGACCACTGGTCGTCCGCGTACAGGTTGCGAATTTTTCAATAACCTATACAAAATGAAACAAGAGGTATCTATGATGGAAATCTTTTTCGCAATTTATTCGTATATCTTATCCGCAATTTATTTGCTGGATTTTGTGGGAATCACATTTATGATCGTCTGTCTTGCGCTCCACATTGCATCTAATAGAAAATCCAACGAAACAACGCAGGAAACGAAGGCCGAGCGTACCCGTGGGCAGCGTCTTGTGAATCGGCTGCTGCTGATCGCGGGCATTTTTTCCCTTATCTTTCTGTTGCATTCCATTATCCTGCTGATTATTGCCCTGCCTGTTTCTGCGGTGATCGTGTTCGCCATCCTCCTGACCCGCTATATCCGCGCCAGAAAAAAGCAAAAAAATTGCCCGGAGGAAATCACGGTAGAGGAATTGAAATACCAAAAGAAACTCCTGCTTATCTTCCCTGCGGTATTGGTAGTGGCAATGGTCGCTTTGATCGGAATCATAGTCCTTTTGCTTAACGCCATTCCATTCATGTGAGGAAACTGCGATGAAAGAACAAACCTTCCAAAGAATATTACTCATCGTCACCGCTCTGTGCTTATTACTTACGGTGGCCCATTTGATTTACTGCATCTGGGCTTATCAGCACTGCTCCATCATTTATTTCATCGGAAAGGAGCTGTGGTGATATGAAAAAGACGGCAAAGCAGCTTCTTCTGATCCTTTTGGTGGTGGCGCTGTTTGCGGGGTTCAACGGCAGTATGTACCTGCTGATGAGTCGGCGGCTTTCCAATAACTTCAGCGGCGCATCCCAGGCGAAGATGATCGATGTGGGGATGTATCTGCCCTTTGAGGAAGAATCCGACCTTGCCCGCATCGATGCTTCCCTGCAATTAACAGAAGACCTCCCTGTGCTGGACGGTGCTGCGGCACTGGTGCCGGTGTATGCTTCCTTTGTGGAGGCGGTGTACCCGGAAGGCTGCGTGACCTATGAAGGGGGCAGCTTCTCTGACGACAATTTCTACGGCGAAAACTTCGCTCCGGACAGCGCAATGCAGTACAAAAACACCGTCCGTGGCTTTGAGGCGGTGGTAAATGGAGATACGGACATTTTCTTCTCCGCTGCCCCCTCTGCCGACCAGAAAAAGTTTGCAGAGGAACAGGGTGTGGAGCTGGTGTATGTGCCCGTGGGACTGGAGGCTTTTGTATTCTTCGTCAATGAGAATAACCCGGTGGAAAATCTGAGCACAGACCAGATCCGGGGCATCTACGGCGGGGATTACACCAACTGGTATCAGGTGGGCGGCCCCAACCGGGTCATCAATCCCGTCACCCGCCTGCCCGGCAGCGGCAGTCAGTCCGCCATGGAGGCCTTTATGGGAGAGCGGGAAATCGCCCCCAAGTCCCCCCTTGCCATTTTCGGCGGCTCCCTCGGCTTCTCCTTCCGCTATTACATGGACGGCATCGTGGGCAATGACGCAGTGAAGATGATTTCCCTGGGCGGTGTCTACCCCAGCCCGGAAAACATCCAAAACGGCAGCTATCCTGTGATCGCCCAGTTCTATGCGGTCTACCGGGCAGACAACGACAACCCCAACATCCCCGTCCTCATCGACTGGATCCTGTCCGAAGAAGGCCAGACCCTCATCGAGGACAGCGGCTATGTCAGAATTTCATAACGCAAATGGAATTGTCTCAAAAAGAAATTGTGTGAAAGAGAAGCGTGTACTCCTGGCGGGGATAGTGTGAAAGGGGCGGTCTTGGAGCCCCTTTCGCGTTTAATCAGAAAAGATTATGACGGAAGCAGGCTTGCTTCCGTCATAATGTAAGGGCGCCGTTGCATTTTGCAACGGCGCCAAATTCATTGGTCGTAGCCGGTAACGCCGTTGGCATCCATCCAGGCGCGTTTTGTTTCCATCAGGCCTTCCAGTGTGGCATTGCCGCCAAGGTGGCGGTTCAGAGCCAGAAGGTCGTTATAGGTGAGGTAGGGGTAATCCTCCCTTCCATAGCTGCCGTCGGGGAAGCGGGCGTAATGGAGGTCGCCGTCCTCCCGCACCCAACTGTCTGCCGTTTCCTCCACACCCCGGAGCATCCGGAGGGCTGTGGCTTCTGCGGCGGCGTCCCCGGTCTGCAGGAGGAAGAGGATCTCCGCCAGCTGATGATTCAGGGAGCAATGGGTGGGGACCCCGCCATCGGGATGGGCATAATCGTCCACCAAAATGCCTTCTCCGGTGGAGGCGGCATGGTTTTGCGCATGACTTACCAGATAGGCCGCATAGTCCATGGCCTGCCGGGTAAAGGCCTCGATGCCCAGTTCTTTCCCAAGGGCCAGATAGGCCATGGCGATGTCGGAGTTGAACCGGGTGTCATAAAAGCCGGGGCCGATGCCATAGTCCTGGGAAAGCCAGCCACTCTTCAGGCAGGTGGGAAGGAAGCCCTGGCTATGATAATGCGCCTGCTGCAGATCCAGCATGGCAGCTGCCATTTGGAAGCCGTGGACAGAATTGCTCCGGCAGGCAAGCTTCGAGGCAATGTAGGCAGCGGGGATGCGGTAGAAGCGGTTCTCCCCGGAGGGGGTGTAGTCCTGGGGGGTGGTATAGTAGTAGCCGTCCAGGGTCAGGCGGTTGTCCGCGCCGAATTTTTCCACGGTGCAGCGGGAGAGCCACGCCAGTTCATCCGCGGCATTGATATCACCGGGGGTGAGGTAGGCCCACCAGTCGCCGCATTGGCCGGAAAAATCCAGAGTTAAAGCGCCGTTTTCATAGGAAACTTCGCCGTTTTCCTCATTTTTCGCCACATAATTCGTACCGTCCAGTGCCCCCGCCTCTCGCCCCAGGGGCGGCTGCAGGAGGATGGTGCGGTCGGTGCCATGGAGGAAATAGGGCGAACGGCTGTCCTCCGGGGTCAGATGGGTGCCCTTTGGAGCGGTAAAGCCGGGAATGGTCAAACGGAAATCACCCTCTGACGATTCGCACCAGAACACGCTGCCATCGGGGAATACCCAGGCCCGGGCGCTGCCCCGGGAAAGGGTCAGCGCATAGCGGCGGATGTCCCCCGCTGCACTGGGCAGGGGTTCCATTTCTTCGCAGGCTGCCCCTGATGTCAGGAACGGCCGAAGGGGTTTCGGAAGTGCTTTGCCGCGAATCAGAAAGAAAGAAGCCGCCAAAATCCCAAGCGCAAGCAAAATGGCAACCCATTTCTTCATCCAGACCCCTCCCTTCAAGCGCTTTTTTGTAGTATACCATAGCCCGCCGGGTCTTGTAAACCTCCGTTAAAAGCAGAAACTACCGTAAAACAGCGTTCTGTTTTACGGTAGTTTTTGTAGTTATGCGTTTTTGCATCTGGCCTTGGCCTTCTGCAGTCGGTCGATCACCAGGGTCAGCAGCAGGGCGATGGCCAGGGGCACCACGCTCAGCCGCACGATGGAGAAGCGGTCAATGCCGTAGCCCGCCACGATGCACAATGCGGACAGCACCAGAAGCCACAGCCGAAGGATCTCCCAGCGGTGGATGCTGCGGCGCAGCAGGGTGAAGAGGTCGTCCTCTTTCGGCTCGTCGGTCTTCTTGTCTGCAGGGCTGCGGTAATACAGAAGCTTTCCCCGCTGGCAGACCTGCTCCCAGCCCTCCCGCTGCCAGGCGATGGCAAACTGCATCCCGCTGGCGCTGCCCTTGGCAGCTTCGCAGGCCACAATGCGGTGGCGGTAGGCCTTGGTATCGTCATATTCATAGCAGAGGGAAAACAGCCCCGCCTTTTTCAGCTGCAGGCCCCGCTGGGATGCTTCGTCCAGCAGCCGTTCCTGCAGAAAGCTCTTCCAAATAGGATAGAAACCACGAATCTTTTCCATAGTTGTTCCCTTTCTCTATGTTGATGGCAGCTGTGCCTGTGTGCGTAGGGAACGGCCTATGTGCCGTTCCAGCAGAATTTGTTGCGTTTATATGGAGGCTTCCGGCGAATTCGTAACCTTTACGCGGGACGATGTGGGCATCGTCCCCTACGGTTTTGTGGCGCCCGGCACTGTTAGGTTACATATACGCTAAATACTGCCTGAAGAGGATCACGGAAATGATTGCAACAACAATTAGCGCTCCCAGAATCACGGAGGACACGATCAGGAGCACCCGCCGGTAGGACAGTTCTTTTTGGTGTTCCGGGCAGGGCGTTTGGTCGTATTTCCTTTTTGCGGCGCGATAGTCGGTGAGGCTGACGCGAAAAAAGATAATCGGCGCAAGGACAACAAACCAAAACCCAAGCATCTTCAAAGCGAACATAATGGCTATCCCTTTCGATGGTATGGATGCTTCCAGTGAAATCGCAACATTTTTCGGGCGGCAGGTTGCCGCCCCTGCTATGCTGTTAATTCTAAAACTGTATGTTTAGGGCTTAGAAACTGCAACGCACCAAAGCATCCCTTGTGCAAAGGGAGGTGGCACGGCGTCAGCCGTGACGGAGGGATTGCTGCTCAAAAGTTTAGGTTTTTGCGGGTTTCGTGACTATAACCAGCAAAATCATACCCTAAACATGAATTCCACCGTTACAAACAACCCCTCAGTCAGCTTCGCTGACAGCTCCCTTTACACAAGGGAGCCTTGGGCGCTCCCGCGCCAGCGCATCAAGTTTTAGTATTAACTAACCACTACGGTTTGGGCTTGTAGGATTTATCGATAAAGAATCTTCATGCCCTTTTGCACCAGGGGGTTGATATTCACGATGGCATGGTCGCCCACTTTTACATCTGCCCCGGTGACATCCACGGCGCAGTGGAGCATGCCGATGCGGCCCAGAACCTTGCATTTGTTTTCGCCGATCTGCACCGTGAGGGCTTTTCCTGTGAGCAGGATGCGGCAATAGTGAAGAATCGCCCGGATGCAGTCCCGGGGGCGGAACAGGTCGTGGCCGTTTTCCGTGCCGAAGCCGTGGAACCAGCCTACGCTGAGGATGGCCACTTGGGTAGGCCGCTTGGCCTTCCATGCGGCAGTATAGCCGGTGGTGGCACCGGCGGGGAGCCAGCGGATCTCTTCCACATCCGCTTCCACATAGCCGATGCGCCGCAGACCCAGACGGGTGGGTACGGCAACGCGACCCAACAGGGCAGAACCCAGGCGCACGCCATCGCAGTACATCTCGGGATAGCGCAGGAATGCGGAAGAATTGCAGCAGTGGACGATGCCGGTCTCGTAGCCGGCGTCCTGAATCTCCTTCATCACCTGCTGGAAACGAAGGAACTGCTCCCGGGTGGCGTGATCATTGTTAAAGGAAGAATGGAAGTGGGTGTAGACGCCCCCCACAACGATGTTTTTCTGATATTCATAGACCCGGATGGCTTGATCCACCTGCTCGGGCAGGAAGCCATAGCGGCCCATGCCGGTGTCGATCTTCAGGTGCACCTCTGCCATGGCAGAGCGCTGGGCCGCAATGCCACCCAGCACCATAGCGCAGTCCAGAGAGCCCACGGTGAAAATGATGTTCATATCCAGCATGGTATTGATCTCTTCCGGGTCCTGGGTCTGGCGCAGCATGAGGATGGGGTTGTCGGTAAAGCCTGCTTCCCGGAGCAGGGCGGCCTCCTTCACTTCGGTGACGCAGAAGCGCTCCACACCGCAGGAGGACAGGATCCGGGCCATGGGGACACAGCCAAGGCCGTAGCCGTTGCCCTTCAGGACTGCCCAGATGGGAACATCCCCGGCCTGCCGGATGAGCTTATCAATATTTTCTGTCAGCAATGCTTTTTCTACAATATAGGCTTTCATTCGGCAAACCTCCTGCCCCGAGGGGCAAATTGATACGATTGGTCAGTTAATACGAAAACTTTACGGCAAATGTAGGTACATCGCAGAGACTGCCCAAATTGAATGTAGGGGCGTGCATTGCACGCCCGAAAAAGGTTGCGAATTCGCCGATAGTTTCGATGAAAACAAAACATTTTCTGCCGGGCGACCAATGGTCGCCCCTACATTCACAGAAGAGCACTTAGTCATAAAATTTTAGGCTTAGCAGACGACTGCATTACTGGGGGTTGGAAGGAGTTCCCTTCACATGATCGGTCTTCTTATCCCGGTGGCGCAGCAGATACACTCGCATACGCACCCAGCGCAGGGCATCGAAGCCCACGGTGGCGCCCCAGTTGATGAAGGGCTTCAGAACCATGTCCATCTCGCCCACAAATTCGGTGTAGTCGCCATTGAAGCCCCGCTTGAACTTGACGAGGCCATAGAGGGGGTGATCCTCCGGCACAAGGCCGGGTACGCCCCGGAAATCATACATCCGGCAGCCCTTTTCCGTGGCCCATTTGATCATTTCCCACTGGAGGAGATAGTTGGGCATCAGGTTGCGGTGCTCATTGGAGCTGGCGCCGTAGAGATACCACACCTTGTCGCCATACCAGATGGCAAGGGTGCCTGCGATGGGCTGACCCTCATGGAAGGCCATGTAGAGGCGGCAGTGCTCTCCAAGGTTGTCCAGCATATTGGCAAAGTATTCCGGCTGGCGGGTGACGAAGCCATCCCGGACGCCGGTGACCAGCATCAATTCCGAGAAAGCAGGGATCATTTCCTTGCCGCAGATGCGCACTTCCACACCCTTGCGGGTGGCAAGGCGGATATTATAGCGGGTCTTCTGATGGAAGGAGGCCATCAGCTCCTCATCGGTCTTGCCCTCTAAGTTCAGGCGGAATACATAGCGGGGCTGCAGCGCCTCAAAGGCTGCGCCGCCCTCCTTGCTCTTGAAGCCGAGGGAATGGAGATAATCGGAAAATTCAGTGTTGGAGGAGGGAACATCCGGGTCGATCTTGATCACATAGCTGTGATGCTCCCGGGCCAGCTCCTTGGCTGCCTCCACCAGTTCCCGGATGGTCTCGTGGTCATCGAGATCGCACACCGGGCCGCGGCAGCAGTACATAATGGTATAGGGCAGGGCGGAAACCGCCTTGCGGATCAGCATGGACAGGGTTCCCTTGATCTTGCCGTCTTCCCCACGGCAGGCTACGGCCTCCCAGTGCCACATGGGCTTCTGCTTTGCCCAGTAAGAGCTCTGGGCAAAATTGCCCTTGGGATGGCTCTGATTGAAAGCCTCAAATTCTTCCAAAGTTTTTGCAGTAATGCGTTCCGTCATAAAAACAGCCTGCCTTCCAAAAAAGATACATACTTTGTGAGTATAGCATATCGCGCCTCGCTTTGCAAGGAAAATGCCCGTTTCCCCGGCAAAAACCCCACCCTGACCAAGTGAACCTTATATATAATGTAGCGGGTCAAAAAACGATACGATAGCCCCGAAACTGCGCACCTGGGGAAGGGAGAAGGGGGCAAAAAGACTTTTTTACCCCGCTGAATTATATTTGACGCCGTTTGTTGACAAAAACCGAAATTTTTGTATAATAATCGTATAAAGGCGGTGATGTTATGGCATTCCAAAAATCAAGAATCCTCAATACGCAGCAGTTTGTGCGGCAGATCATTGAATCCAACCGCAACGGCGAGCGT